>NZ_JABXEP010000027.1:0-67767 GCF_013372605.1 Myxococcus sp. AM009 | reverse complement strand
GCCCCTCGGGGGGACCCCGTCTGCCTGCGGTCGAGCTGTCTCCGACGACGGTGGGCCTTGCCTACGAAGCCATGTTCACCGCCTCCGGGGGCGAGCCGCCCCTGCGCTACACGGTGTCGCCGCCGCCAAGAGCCCCGCCACCAAGACGGCGAAGAAGGCTGTCTCGGGTTCCAAGAAGACGATTGGCCGGCCGAAGAAGCCCACCGCCGGAGCGTGAAGTTCCGCTGAACGTGAAGCCTGCCTGCCCGGGGGCAGGCCGGTTTCCTTCGTCCTTCTCGACATTTGGAAGGTCCCGCGGCGCGTGAGATAGTACGCGCCGTGGCCGGCTCGAACGACAAGAGCAGAATCCAGACAGATATCGGGCAGGACGTCATCGACGCGGCGGTTCGCAGCGTCGAGCGTCACTCGGACGAAGAGGACGAAGTCACCGTCATCGAGGTGGGGGCTTCCAGCCCATCCGCCCCGGTGGAGGCCGAAGCGTCCCCGTCCCCCGAAGACACCGCCTCTCCCGCCTCCGCCGCCGAGGCGCCCCCGTCCGAGGACGTGGCCGCGCTCCGCCAGGAGGTGGAGTCCCTCCAGGCCCAGCTCGAGTTCAGCCAGGCCAAGGGGCGCGAGACGATGGAGCGCCTGCGCGAGGCTCACGAGCGGGCGAAGGAGGCGCAGGAGCGCACCGTGCGTCACGCCGCGGACCTGGAGAACTACCGCAAGCGCGCGCAGAAGGAGAAGGAGGAGGTCCAGCGCTTCGGCGCGGAGAAGCTGCTCAAGGACCTGCTCCCGGTGCTGGACAACCTGGACCGCGCGCTCGACGCCGCGGCCAAATCGCCGGACCTGGACAGCTTCGAGAAGGGCGTGGCCATGACGCGCAAGTCCTTCGAGGACGCGCTGGGCCGCCACGGCGTGAAGGGCTTCAGCGCCAAGGGGCAGCCCTTCGACCCGCGCCTCCACGAGGCCATCCAGCAGGTGGAGACGGCGGACGTCCCCGCCGGCCACGTGGCCCACGAGGTCGTGCGCGGCTTCTATCTGAATGAACGGCTGGTGCGTCCGGCCATGGTCGTCGTCGCGCGCGCGCCGGCTGAGCCGGTCGCCGCCGCCGAGCCGCTGGTCGCCGCCGCCGAGCCGCCGGTCGCCGCCGAGCCCGCCACGACCGACACCGAGGCGCCCGCCGCGCCCGCGCAGTCCGAGAACTCTTCCGGGGGGAGTCAGTAACCAACATGGGCAAGGTGATTGGAATCGACCTTGGGACGACCAACTCGTGCGTCGCCGTCATGGAGGGCGGCGAGCCGGTGGTCATCCCCAACAGCGAAGGCAGCCGGACCACGCCTTCCATGGTGGGCTTCACGGACTCCGGCGAGCGCCTGGTGGGGCAGATCGCCAAGCGGCAGGCCATCACCAACCCGGAGAACACCGTCTTCGCGGCGAAGCGGCTCATCGGCCGCAAGCTCGACTCGCCCGAGGCCAAGAAGGCCATTGGCGTGTCGCCCTTCAAGGTGGCCTCCAGCCCCAACGGCGACGCGTGGGTGGAGATTCGCGGCAAGGGCTACAGCCCGCCGGAGGTCTCCGCCATCGTCCTGATGAAGATGAAGCAGACGGCGGAGGACTACCTCGGTGAGCAGGTCTCCGAGGCGGTCATCACCGTCCCCGCCTACTTCAACGACAGCCAGCGCCAGGCCACCAAGGACGCCGGCCGCATCGCCGGGCTCAACGTGTTGCGCATCATCAACGAGCCCACCGCCGCGGCCCTGGCCTACGGCCTGGACAAGGTGCAGGAGGGTGGCACCGAGCGCATCGCCGTCTACGACCTGGGCGGCGGCACCTTCGATATCTCCATCCTGGAGCTCAACGCCGGCGTGTTCGAGGTGAAGAGCACCAACGGCGACACGTTCCTGGGCGGCGAGGACTTCGACCAGCGCCTCATCGACTACCTGGCCAAGCGCTTCGCGGAGGCCAACAACGGGCTGGACCTGCGCAAGGACCGCATGGCGCTCCAGCGCCTGAAGGAGGCCGCCGAGCGCGCCAAGCACGAGCTGTCCAGCGCGCCGGAGACGGAGGTGAACCTGCCGTTCATCACCGCCGATGCCTCCGGTCCCAAGCACCTGACGGAGACGGTGGACCGCGCCACCTTCGAGGCGCTGGTGACGGACCTCATCGACCGCACCATCGAGCCCTGCAAGATTGCCCTGAAGGACGCGGGCATTCCCGCGCAGCAGATCAACCAGGTGCTGCTGGTGGGCGGCATGACGCGCATGCCGCGCGTGCAGGCGAAGGTGAAGGAGTTCTTCGGCCGGGAGCCGCACAAGGGCATCAACCCGGACGAGGTCGTCGCCGTGGGCGCGGCCATCCAGGGCGGCGTGCTCAAGGGCGAGGTGAAGGACGTCCTCCTGCTGGACGTGACGCCGCTGTCGCTCGGCGTCGAGACGGCGGGCGGCGTGTTCACCAAAATCATCGACAAGAACACCACCATCCCCTGCAAGAAGAGCCAGGTGTTCTCCACCGCCGTGGACAACCAGCCCCTGGTGAGCGTGCACGTGCTCCAGGGCGAGCGTGAGATGGCGGCGGACAACAAGACGCTGGCGCGCTTCGAGCTGGTGGGCATCCCCCCGGCGCCGCGCGGCGTGCCGCAAATCGAGGTGTCGTTCGACATCGACGCCAACGGCATCGTCCACGTCAGCGCCAAGGACCTGGGCACCGGCAAGGTCCAGCAGGTGCGCGTGGTGAGCAACTCCGGCCTGTCCGAGGCGGAGATCCAGGGGATGATCTCCGACGCGCAGGCGCACGCCTCCGACGACAAGAAGAAGAAGGAGCTGGCGGAGCTGCGCAACAACGCCGACGGCCTCATCTACACGACGGAGAAGAGCCTGGAGGAGTACGCCAGCCTCCTGTCGGAGAAGGACCGCGAGGAAATCAAGGTGGACCTGGAGCGCCTCAGGGAGGTGCTCAACACCTCCGACGTGGCGGTCCTCAAGGAGTCCTTCCAGCGCCTGGAGGGCAGCGCCTACCGCATCGCGGACGCCATCTACACGGGGCAGGCGAGCTGAGCGCTCGCAATCACCTCCGCGCTCCAGCGTAGACTGCCTGCCGCGCAGTCAGTCCCCCCTGGAGCGCATCAATGGACGTCACCGAAGCCATCATCAAGTTCCTCATCACCGCCATGGTGGTGGGGGTACCCCTGTTCGGGCTCACCCTCCGCTTCTCCCTCAATCCCCTGGTGGAGGCCTTCATCCGGCTGAAGGAGGCCCAGCACGGCGGCATGGAGGTCCGGCTGCTCCGCGAGCGCGTGGCGCACATGGAGCGCCTGCTGGAGGCGCACGGCCTCATGGATGACCACCTGCCCGTGTCGCTCCGTGCCAGCGCGCCCGAGCGCCTCCCGGCCGTGGCGCCGTTGAAGGACCGGGAGCGCGTGTAGCCGCCTGGGGCGGCTCCGGTGTTGAATGCCCCCGTGGATTTTCCCTCATTAGAGGAAGAGGTCGTTTTTCTCCGCGGTCTGGTCTCCGTGCATCGGATGGCCGACGTCATCCTGGAGGACTGCCTGGAGCGGGGCCTGGACCTGGACTCCGGGCTCGACGTGTTTCTCACGCAGTGTGCCCGGCTGGTGCATGCGCGCGCGGGCTTCGTGTCCCTGCGGGGGACGCGGGGCCCGGTGCTGACGCGGGTGCTGGGCGAGCCCGGGGTGGACGTCCTGGAGGCGGCCCACTGGCAGGGGGTCCGCAAGCTGGAGGACGGCCGGACGCTCTTCTGCGCGCGGCTGGCCCTGGGCAGCCTGGTGCTGGGGGGCCTGGGGCTGGTGGTGGAGGGCACCTTCGATGGCGGCGGCGGCCTGGTGATGAAGCTGGTGGAGGCCATTGGCGAGCAGCTCGACACCGCCGTACTGGGCTTCCTCGCGCTGACGGACGGCAAGGGCGCGCTGGCGCGGCTGGACGCGCTCACCACGGAGCCGCCTCCGGCGTCGCGCGGGCACATTGGCCGCTACGAGGTGGTGACGCCGCTGGGCACCGGGGGCATGGCGCAGGTGCTGGTGGCCCGGACCCGGGGCCCGGAGGGCCTGGGCCGGCTGGTGGCCCTCAAGCGCATCCTCCCGCACCTGTCCTCGGACCCTTCCGTCGTCCAGCAGTTCCTGGACGAGGCCCGCATCGGCCTGCGGCTCGCCCACCCCAACCTGGTGCACGTCTACGACTTCGGCGAGGCCGAGGGCGCGTACTACATCGCCATGGAGCTGGTGCGCGGCGTGGACCTGGAGCGGCTCCTGCGCGCGGCCAAGGGCCCGCTGGAGACGGCGCACGCGGTGGGCGTGGTGTGCCAGGGGCTGGCGGGGCTGCACGCGGCGCACGCGCTGCAGGGCGAGGACGGCGCGCCGCTCGAGCTGGTGCACCGGGACTTGTCCCCGCACAACCTCATGGTGGGGTTCGACGGACGGGTGAAGGTGCTGGACTTCGGCGTGGCCAAGGCCCGCGCCCAGCGCACGGTGACGCTGCCGGGCATCGTGAAGGGCAAGCCGCTGTACATGTCCCCCGAGCAGGCGCGCGGCATGAAGCTGGACGCGCGCAGTGACTTGTTCGCCATGGGGCTCGTCCTCTATCAGGCGCTCACCGGCGCGCGGGCCTTCGAGAAGCCCGACGAGCTGGCCACCATGCACGCCATCTGCGACGAGCCCCTTCCGCCGCGGCCTTCGCATATCTCCCGGGCGCTGTGGAGCGTGCTGGAGACGTCGCTGGCCAGGCGCCCCGAGGCCCGCTTTGGCAGCGCGCGGGAGATGGCGGACCGGCTGGCGGATGCCTGCCGTCCGGCGAGCGACTCGGAGCTGGCGCGGCTCATGGAGCGGCACTTCCCCGACCGGCATCGCGAGTTCCAGCAGCTGGGGCGCCCGCCCGCCGGGCACGTCCCCCAGGGCGGGCTGGCCCTGGGTGAGACGCCCATCATGCGCCCGCCGCTCGTGAAGTCCTCGCCCTGACGGTGCGCGTGGAAGCCGGGCCCCCTCGGGAGAAGGAGGGGCCCGGGCGGCGCGCTCAGTACCCGCGCTTGAGCGGGTCGTCGGAGGGCGCGTTCAGCGTGCGCGCGGGCTCCTCACCCTCGGTTCGGATGTCCACCTCTTCCCGCCGCACGTGCTCGGAGATGTGGCGCTGCTCGTCGACCTCGTCCTTGTGGATGACGACCTCCTCGTCGACGACGGCGCGCTTCTGGACCTCGACCTCCTCGGCGCGCAGCGGGACGACGACGGTCTCCTCCTGGAACGAGGCGTTCATCGCCGGGCGCCCCGGGCTCACGTCCCGGCGCTCCACGCGGACGCGCTCGCGGCGCACCGGGACGTCCACCTCCCGGTCCTCCTCCACCACGTCCTTGTGGACGCGGACCTCACCGGCCTGCACGTCCCGCTTGAGCACGTCCACCTCCTCCCTGTGCAGGGGGATGGTGACGTCCTCCTCGCGGCCATGGATGCCCCGCGTGCCCACCGCGGTGTCCGTGCCCGCGCCGGAGCGGGCATCCGTGCCCAGGCGTGTGTCGTAGCCCGTGTCGTAGGTGCCCTTGCGGCCCACGGTGTCCGAGGTGGCGTCCATGCCCGTGCTGGCGCGGGCCGCGGTCCGGTCGGCGCCCATGCCCACCGCGCCCGGGCCCACGCCCGCGCCGCCCCCCGTGCCGGCGATGGCGCCCGTGCGGTCCTCATCCGTCAGCCGGCTCAGCGCCTCCTTGCCGTGGCTGAGGATGATTTCCGAGCCGTCGATGCGGCTGACCTCCGAGTACCGGACCAGGTAGTCCTTCGGGAAGAAGAGGCCCTTCTCGATGTGGAACTCGCTCTCACCGACGGCGAAGACCTTGCCGAGCTTCTCGCCGTCGATGCTGCGGACGACCATCCCTTCCTTGATGTCGCTGCGTTGGTACATGGCTGGCTCCTCGTGACCGGGGCGGGTGGACCTGCTGGCCACACCCTGAGCCCCGGCGCTGGTGGAGGCCCCGCATGCGAGCGCGAGGCCCTGGGGTTTCCACCCCGGTCATCATGGAAGGTGTGAGCGCTCGGTCCCGGTGACAGGGGCCGAGGACGCAGTGCCGGTTGGCTTGGCACCGTGCCTGCCCGCCCGAACGCCCGCCTGTCCTTTCGCCTGCCCGGGTGTCACCGAGCCGGCGGCGGGTGCCCGGGGCTTCTCAGGGCGCGGCGGTCCACCCCATCTTCAGGCGAGGTGCGTCTGGACCGCGTGTCGTGAGCACCCAACGGGAGACCGTCATGAGGAGCAGGCAGGGAACCTGGGTGCCGTGGCGATGGAGTGACTCGTGGGTGGGAGGCGCCGCCGCGGGCGTGGGAGCGCACCTGATGGTGCGTGGCATCCACCGGTTGCTCCGCCCGGACCTGCGAGGCCCCGTGGTGGGCGTGGCCTGCGCCTCCGGGATGCTGGGCGCCCTGGTGGCGGGCCGGCTCGCGCGCAGCCGGCTCCGGCCGCCTCTGACCCTGGTGCCTGCCCCGCCGTCCGCTGCCTGCATGCCCGCGGCGCTGGAGGCCGGCCTGGAGCGCCCCCGCGCGCCCCTGGAGCGGGTGCTCCGGCGCGGACCGAATGGCCGGGAGCATCCCTGGAGCGAGCCCGAGTCGCCCACGCTGTCATGAGCCAGCGGACCACATCACACGAGAGGAGTCCTCCGATGCGCACGGACGTACGGGAAGGGATGCGGGTCTTCACCGCGGATGGGACCCGGTTGGGCACCGTGGTGGGGTGTGGCGGGGAGACCTTCGCCATCGAAGGGGGGCTGCTGCGGCTGAGGTCCTTCGCCGCGCGCTACGGCGACGTGGTGGACGTGCGCGGAGAGGACGTGCACCTGGGGCTGACGCGGGACGAGGTGGCGACGACGGAAGAAGCGTCGGAGCAGGCGCGGTCAGGTCACCCCGAAGCCGTGCTCTCCGCCGAGTTCGCGACGCCTGGCGAGCTCGTGGTGCCCCTGGCCCACGAGGAGGCCCATCCGCACGTGGTGGTGCGCGAGGCGGGGCAGGTGCGCATCCACAAGGTGGTGCGCACGGAGGTGCGGCACTTCTCCGTCCCCGTGCGCCGCGAGGAGCTGGTGGTGGAGCGGGTGTCCGAGCAGGCCGTGGACGCCGAGGGCGCGCCGGCGCCGGAGGCCGCGGCGTCCGCCCGGCCGGTGCTGGAGGGGCTGGTGCCCTTCGAGGCGGGCACCTTCGTCATCCCCCTTCGCGAGGAGCGGGTGGAGGTCGCCAAGTCGGTTCATGTCTGGCAGGAGGTTGCGGTTTCCCGGTACACCGACGAGGTGCTCCGGCAGGTCCACGCCACCGTTCGGAAAGAGACGGCGGAGGTGGAGGAGCAGGGCGAGGTGCTCCACGACGGCCCGTTGGACGGGCTGCACTCCTGACTGACGCGCCGCACAGGGGGTGTGTGACGGGGGCACGGGACGGCTGCGAGCTTGACCCATGGAGAGGTGTCCCCTAGAAAACCAGGGCTTTGCCGTGTCTGTTTCCGCGAAGGGAAGCCCTGCATGCGACGACTTGCCCCGATGCTCCTCGCCGCGCTCGCCGTCATGGCGGCCGCTTGCGAGAAGAAGACGCAGCCTGCTCCTTCAGGTGAAGGAGGTGCTCAGGCCGCGCAGGGGCAGGGGGCGGCGCCCGGGGACGCTCCGGCGGACGCGAACACCATCCTGCTGGGGCAGGTGGGCTCGCTCACCGGTGGCCAGGCCACCTTCGGCATCTCCACGCGCAACGGCATCGAGCTGGCCCTCAAGGAGGCCAACGCCGCGGGCGGGGTGAAGGGCAAGAAGCTGTCCATCCGCGTCTACGACAACCAGAGCAAGCCCGAGGAGGCCGCCCAGGCCGCCACGCGCCTGATTACCCAGGACAAGGTCGTGCTCATCCTCGGTGACGTGGCGTCGTCCAACTCGCTGGCCATGGCGGAGAAGGCGCAGGCGGCGGGCGTGCCGATGATTACGCCGTCCTCCACCAACCCCACCGTCACCGAGAAGGGTGACTACATCTTCCGCGTCTGCTTCATCGACCCGTTCCAGGGCTTCGTGATGGCGAAGTTCGCGCGGGAGAACCTGAAGCTGAACCAGGTGGCGGTGCTCCAGGACAACAAGAGCGCGTACTCCATTGGCCTGGCGGACGTCTTCACGCGCAAGTTCACGGAGCTGGGCGGCAAGGTGACGGCCGTGGAGAGCTACAGCCAGGGCGACACCGACTACCGCGCCCAGCTCACCGCCATCCGCAAGTCGCAGCCGGAGGGCATCTACGTCCCGGGCTACTACAGCGAGGTGGGCATCGTCGCTCGCCAGGCGCGCGAGGTGGGCCTGAAGGTGCCGCTGATGGGCGGCGACGGCTGGGACTCCGAGAAGCTCTTCGAGCTGGGTGGCAGCGCCATCGAGGGCAGCTACTTCTCCAACCACTACTCGCCGGACAACCCGGACCCGCGCGTGCAGAAGTTCATCGCGGACTACAAGGCCGCGTACGGCGCGGTGCCGGACGCCCTGGCCGCGCTGGGGTATGACTCGGCCCGGGTGGCGGTGGCCGCCCTGGAGCGCGCCAAGGACCTGAGCGGCCCGGCCGTGCGTGACGCCATTGCCCAGACGAAGGACTTCCCGGGCGTGGCGGGCACGGTGACACTGGATGCCCAGCGCAACGCCGTGAAGTCCGCCGTCGTCCTCAAGGTCGAGGACGGCAAGACGCAGTACGTCACGACCATCAATCCCTAATGGCGCAGCTCCTCCAACACCTCATCAACGGCCTGGCCGCTGGCACCATCTACGCGCTCGTCGCGCTTGGCTACACGATGGTGTACGGCGTCCTGAAGCTCATCAACTTCGCCCACGGCGACGTCATGATGGTCGGCGTCTACATGGGCTACGCCACCGCGTTCGCGCTCGGGCGCGACATGCGCAGCTCCCTGCTGGGCGTGGCCGTCGTGTTCGCGGTGGCCATGCTGGGCTGCGCGCTGCTCGGGTTCTTCATCGAGCGCTTCGCGTACCGCCCCCTGCGGGAGAAGCCGCGCCTCACCGCGCTCATCACCGCCATCGGCATCTCCTTCGCGCTGTCCTACGGCTTCCAGTTGGACATCGGCTTCTTGCCGGGCGCGGCGCCGCGGGCCTTCCCGGAGGTCATCGCGCCGGTGGAGTGGCTCGTCATTGGCGACCGGGACGTGGTGGTGTGGAACTGGCAGGTCATCAGCTTTGGCATCGCCGTGGCGCTGATGGTGGGCCTGCAGTACCTGGTGTTCCGCACGCGCTTCGGCCAGGCCATGCGCGCGGTGTCCTGGGACCACCGCGTGGCGGCGCTGATGGGCATCCCCACCGACCGCGTCATCGCGCTGACGTTCATGTTGAGCAGCGCGCTGGCGGCGGGCGCGGGGCTGCTCTACGCCATCAAGGACACGTCGGTCAGCCCGCTGATGGGCCTGTACGTGGGCCTCAAGGCCTTCGTGGCGGCGGTGATTGGTGGCATCGGCCACGTGCAGGGCGCCGTGGTGGGCGGGCTGGTGCTGGGCCTGGTGGAGGAGTTCGTGGTGGGCTACGCGGCCAGCACCTGGCGTGACGCGGTGGCCTTCGGCTTCCTCATCCTGGTGTTGCTGGTGAAGCCGGGCGGCCTCTTCGGCCGCGTCGCCGCGGAGAAGGTCTGATGGAGACTCCGGCGATCCCCCTCCCCGAGCCCCGCTCCGTCGTCCCCGCGTCGCTGCGCGGCCTGCTGCCCGTGCTGCTGGCGCTGCCGGTGCTGGCGCTGTTCCAGTGGTTGATGAGTGATGCGCCCTTCGCCTCCTACCTGCTGTCGGTGGTGGGGGTGAACATCATCCTCGCGGTCAGCCTCAACATCGTGAACGGGATGACGGGGCAGTTCTCCATTGGCCATGCGGGCTTCATGGCGGTGGGGGCCTACATCTCCGGCGTCCTGTCGCTGAACCTCAAGGACATCGCGCTCTCCTTCCTGCCGGTGGCGGTCAGCGACCAGGTGTTCTTCGTCCTGTCGCTGCTGGTGGGCGGCCTGGCCGCGGCGCTGTGCGGCTTCCTGGTGGGCCTGCCCTCGCTGCGGCTGCGCGGGGACTACCTGGCCATCGTCACGCTGGGCTTCGGCGAAATCATCCGCGTGGTGGTGCAGAACACGGACGCGTTCGGCCGGGCGCTGGGCCTGTCCGGCATCCCGCAGACGTCGTCGCCGGCCATGGTGTACTTCTTCGTGTTCCTCACGGTGCTGGTGGCCCGGCGCATCACCGGCTCCAGCCACGGCCGCAGCCTGTGGGCCATCCGCGAGGACGAGGTCGCCGCCGAGGCCATGGGCGTGGACACCACGGGCTACAAGGTGCGCGCGTTCGTCATCTCGTCGTTCTTCGCGGGCATCGCCGGCGCGCTGTTCGCGCACTTCGTGCCCATCATCAACCCCGGCTCCTTCACCTTCGTGAAGTCGATGGAAATCGTCGTCATGGTGGTGCTGGGCGGCCTGGGCTCCACGACGGGCGCCATCGTCGCGGCCACGTTCCTCACGCTGCTGCCCGAAGGCATGCGCTCGCTGTTCACCGTGCTGGGGGCCGAAGGCAGCCTGGCGCAGAAGGTGGACCAGATTCGCATGCCCGTGTACGGCCTGCTGCTGGTGGTGCTGATGCTGGCGCGGCCCCAGGGCCTGTTCGGGACGAAGGAAATCTGGGACGTGCTGCCGCGGTGGATTCCGCGCAAGCGCAGGGGGCTGGCGTGAGCGCGGCCGTGCAGGAGACGAAGGCGGAGGCCGGAGCGCCGTTGCTCCAGGCGGAGGGGGTGAGCATCCAGTTCGGCGGCCTCAAGGCGCTGACGGACTTCAACCTCTCCGTGCGGCAGGGCGACTTGCAGGGCCTCATTGGCCCCAACGGCGCCGGCAAGTCCACGGCGTTCAACGTGCTGACGGGCGTGTACCAGCCCACCCAGGGCGAGGTCCGCGTGGGCGGGCAGCGGGTGAACGGGTGGCTGCCGCATCAAATCAACCACCTGGGACTGGCGCGCACCTTCCAGAACATCCGCCTGTTCCGCGCGCTCACCGCGCTGGACAACGTGAAGGTGGCGTGCCGGGCGCAGGGCGCGCTGCACCCCGAAGGCGTGGGGCTGGGCGCGAAGATGAAGGGCGCCTTCATCAACTACCGCGACTGGTGGCGCGCGCTGCTGCTGACGCCGCGCTTCCAGCAGGAGGAGCGGGAGTTGACGCGGCAGGCGGAGCGTCTGCTGGAGGTCATGGGCCTGTCGCACCGCCGCGACGAGGAGGCGCGCAACCTGCCTTACGGCGAGCAGCGCCGGCTGGAAATCGCGCGCGCGCTGGGCACGCAGCCCAAGGTGCTGCTGCTGGACGAGCCCGCGGCGGGCATGAACACCCGGGAGAAGGCGGACCTGATGGTGCTCATCCGCAAGCTGCGGGACGACTTCAAGCTGGGGGTGCTCGTCATCGAGCACGACATGAAGCTGGTCATGGGCATCTGCGAATCCATCACCGTGCTGGACCACGGCGAGACGATTGCCCGGGGCGCGCCGGCGCAGGTGCGCAGCGACCGGAAGGTCATCGAGGCGTACCTGGGCGACAGCTATCTGGAGAGCCACGGAGGGGCGGCGTGAGCGACGCGCAGGTGAAGACGCTGGGCGAGCGCCAGGCCTTCCCGCCGCTGTTGTCGGTGGACGGCATCAAGGTGCACTACGGCGCCATCCAGGCGCTCAAGGGTGTGTCGCTGACGGTGGGCAAGGGCGAGGTGGTGGCCCTCATCGGCGCCAACGGCGCGGGCAAGACGAGCACCCTGCGCGCGGTGAGCGGCATGCTCAAGCCCAGCGGCGGACGCATCCAGTTCAACGGGCACGACACCACGGCCCTGAAGGCGCACCAACTGGTGCCGCGCGGCATGGCGCACGCGCCGGAGGGGCGGGGCGTGTTCCCCAACATGACCGTCCAGGAGAACCTGGAGCTGGGCGCGTACCTGCGCACGGACACCTCCGGCATCCAGGCGGATTTGGAGAAGAGCTTCACGCTCTTCCCGGTGCTCAAGGAGCGCCGCAAGCAGCTGGCCGGGACGCTGTCGGGCGGCGAGCAGCAGATGCTGGCCATCGCCCGCGCGCTCTTGAGCAAGCCGCAGTTGCTGCTGTTGGATGAGCCTTCGCTGGGGCTGGCGCCGCAGGTGACGGAGGCCATCTTCCGCACCCTGCGCGAGGTGAACGCCACGGGCGTGAGCGTGCTGTTGGTGGAGCAGAACGCCCACCTGGCGCTCAACGCGGCGCACTATGGCTATGTGTTGGAGACGGGCGAGGTCGTGATGGCGGGGCCGGGCAAGGCGCTCCTGGAGAGCGCGGAGGTCCGGCGTGCGTATCTCGGCGAGTGATGGGGGGCACTACGTCCTCCCGCCGACGCTCCGGTAGAGTCCGGCGCGCAATGAAACTGGCTCCCCTCCCAAAGTCGGGTAGTCAGCAACCAGGAAGTTCGTCTAGCGTCCTTCGACGCGCTGCGTTCAACCACACTCAGGAAGTGTGCCCATGTCCCCGTTGTCCCGCCTTGTCGCCAGCCTCGCCACCCTGTCGCTGATTGCCGCCGCGTGCGCCGGTCAGCAGAAGACCGGGCCCCAGGAAGCCACCTCCACCATCGAGGAGGTCGCCAACGAGGGTGGAGACGCGCCCCCCGCCGTCGCGTTCAACATGCTGGACGCTCCCGAGGGCTTTACCGTGAAGCTCCCGGGCCCTCCGCCGCAGGCGCAGCGCAGCGAGGCCGCCCTGCCGAAGCGGACGGACAAGGCCACGCTCGTGACGTACGCGGCCAATGAGGAAGGTGTCAGCTACATCGTCAACGCGGTGGACTACCCGGAGGCCTTCGTGGCCACCGTCCCCGCCGAGGCGCTCATCAACGGTGGCATCCAGGGCATCGCCGGGCAGGTGGGCGGCGAGCTGAAGAGCTCCGAGGACATCACCCTGGAGGGCTACCCGGGCAAGGCGTACGTGCTGGCGTCGCCCAGCGGCGAGGTGAAGGGCCGCAGCTTCCTGGTGGGGCCGCGCGTCTACAACCTCATCACCGTCTACAACGCGGCCATCGGCGCGCCGGGCGCGGACGAGTTCCTCGCCTCGCTCACGCTGGTGAACCCGCCGCCGAAGATTGAGCGCGCGACCGCCGACGCGGATGGTGGCACGGACGCCGGAACGGCGGACGTGGGCGACGGCGCCGCCATGGAAGGCGCCGCGGACGCCGGCAGCGCCAACTAGTTCGCGGGTCCGGGGACACGCTTCCGTTGAGGGAGCGTGTCCCACGATGCCACGCTGAGGGACTCTGGGCGTTAGGCTCTCCGGTGACTGGAGGCCGCCATGTGGGACCCGGCGCAGTACTCACGCTTCCGCGATGAGCGAAAGCGTCCCTTCTTCGATTTGCTTGCCCGGGTGGACGCGGCGTCGCCCACGCAGGTCGCGGACCTGGGCTGTGGAACCGGGGACCTCACGCGCCTGTTGGCTGAGCGCTGGCCGTCCGCCCGGGTGTCTGGCGTGGATGCGTCCTCGGAGATGATTGAGGCGGCCCGCCGCGGTGCGCCCGTGGACGCGGTGCACTTCGAGGTGGCGGACCTCGCGGGCTGGGCGCCTCCCGCGCCGCTGGACGTGCTCGTGTCCAACGCGGCGCTGCACTGGCTGCCGGACCCTGAGGCGTTGCTCGGGCGGCTGGTGGCGAAGCTGGCCCCCGGCGGGGTGCTGGCCTTCCAGGTGCCGGCCAACTTCGATGCGCCTTCGCACCAGCGCGTCGACGCGGTGCGGGCCTTGCCGCGCTTCGCTGCTGCCCTGGCGCCGGTGCGGGGCGGGGCGGTGGAGTCCCTGTCCGTGTATGCGTCCTGGCTGTTCGGCCTGGGGCTGACGGTGGAGGCCTGGGAGACGACGTACCTGCACGTGCTCCCGGGCGAGGACGCGGTGCTGGAGTGGCTGCTGGGGACGACGCTGCGGCCCGTGCTCGCGGCGCTCGTGGAGGAGGAGGCGCGCGCGTTCGTGGAGACGCTGCGCCCGTTGCTGCGTGAGTCCTATCCCGCGCAGCCGTATGGGACGCCGTTCCCGTTCACCCGCCGCTTCGTGGTGGCGCGGCGGGTGAGGTGAGCCGGGTTACTGGGGCCAGTGGAGAATCTGGCCCGCGTTGCCCGAGACCCAGAGGTCCGCGGGACTGGTGCCGGCGATGTCGTTGAAACGGAGGTTCGTGTCCTCGTAGACGATCTCCCACCCCGTGCCGTCGTACCGGTAGATACGGCCGTTGTACGCGGTGACGTAGACCGACTTCGCACCGAAGGCGATGACGGAGGTCAGGCTTTCGTTGTGCGTCGTGGGGAAGGACATCCTGCTCCAGGTGCTGCCGTTCCACTGGAGCACGGAGTTCTGACCGCTCCTGAAGTCACCCACGGCGAAGGCGAGCTTGTCATTCACCACCCAGACGCCGCGGAGGCGGCCCAGTTCTGGGATTGCGGTCTCCGTGTTCTCCGACTGCCACTGACTGGTGTTGGTGTTGAAACGATAGATTCGAGGTCTTTCATTTCCTCCGTCAAAGCCGCCGACCGTGAACAGCGCTGACCGCGAACGGCCGTGGATGTCGTACAGCGGCCCGACGGTGGTGGTTCCGAATCTCAGCGCACTCGCGCCGGTCTCTCCGGTCCACGTGAATGTCAGGCCTTGGTTCGATGAGCCCGAGTTCTCGGTGACGCCATGAATCTCCAGGACGCCTGCGTTCCGGAAGCCGACGAGCCCTCGGATCCATCGGGTCATGTCATGCGTCTCGGTGCAGGCATTCTGCGACCTGTCCAGGAAGGTGAGGCTTCCTCCCGACGAGCCGAGGTAGAGGCGGCCCTGGTTGGCCATGTCCGTCCAGATGGCGTTCCAGCCCCTGTTGCTGTCACCGCAGTTGGAGGCGTTCGTCTGGAACGTGGAGGAACCTGGAGTGAGCACCGCGGTGCCTCCCTGGTTGCCCACGGCAGTCACATCACCGGGGACCTCGGTGAAGATGGAGCGCCACTCCTGGTCGGTCGCGCCCACGGTCCGTGCAAACCAGTCGGCACTGTCGCCCGGGCACACGCCGGGGCCTTCCGGGTTCCCATCACAGTTGTTATCCAACTCGTCGCACAGCTCCGGGGCGCCAGGGTACGTGAACGGGTTGCCGTCGTTGCAGTCGCCGCCGGTGCTGACGTAGCCCTCGCCGGGCGAGACGCAGGACGACACGGCCGTGCCATCACCGAAGGTGTCTCCGTCGCCGTCCAGGAACCAGTCGCCGGGCGTCGTCGTGGCCTGGCAGGTGGTGGCGATGCCGGAGGCGTCGCAGACGTAGACGCCTTCGCACTGGGCCTCCGCGGTGCACGCCGTGCCGAGGTCGGGGAACGTCTCGTCAATCTGGTCGTCACAGTCATCGTCGACGCCGTTGCAGAGCTCCGTCGCGCCCGGCCGGATGCTGGCGTTGTTGTCGTTGCAGTCGTCCGCGGGACCCGTGACATAGCCCGGCGCGATACCGGCGCAGAAGGCGACGGGAGCGGCGTTCCGGTCGCCGTGCCCGTCCTGGTCCACGTCGGGGTAGGCATACGCGGCCAGCGGCATGTTGCAGCGGACCTCTCCGTTCCCGTCGCACGCGCGGACGCCTTCGCATCCCTCTGCCTCCGTGCAGCTCCCGCCCAGGCTCAGCTCCACCGTGTCCGACTGACCGTTGCAGTTGTCGTCGACGTCGTTGCAGCGCTCCGTCGCGCCCGGGTGGATGTTCGGGCTGGCGTCATTGCAGTCCGTACCGCCCGTGAGCACGGAGACGTACCCGTCACCGTCCCCATCCGTCGCCTGGAGGGACAGGGCCACCGGAACGGGGGCTCCCGGCGTCAGCGTCACGGACGTCGACCGCGTCACCACGGGGCTCGCGGCCTCACAGGTCTGCTCGAAGGCGCGCGCCTCCACCTGGATGGCCGTGCCCCAGCCGCCGGGGGCAATCACCGCGACCGTCAGTGAGCCACCCGAGCGGTCACCCTTGCCGGCGAGGGTGGTGGTGAGCTCCTTGCCGCTGCCCTCGTCGCGTGCGTTCACCTGCACGCAGCCAGGCAGAAAGCCGGAGTAGCCCACCGTGACTTTGGCCGCGCCGGGGCTTTCGTCCTTCTTACAGCCGGCCAGCGCGAGGAGAGGGAGGAGCACCAGAACGCGTCGCATGCGGACACTCTATCGCGTCCGTGCCCCGCCGCTGCATCCTCGCGAGCCCGCGCCTACCTCACGGACGGGAAGTCGGAGTGGACCACCTCAAGGCGTACATCCACTGCGATGCTGGCGGGTGTCACCAGCTCCAAATCCAGGGGAACCCGCTTCCCGTAACGTTCGCGGAGCTTCCGCTCCAGGCCCTTCACACGGAGCGAGTCCAGCCGCTCCATTTTCCCATAATCCACGCCCGCACCCTGGGAGTAGGCCTTGCGCACCAGCTCCGAGCAGTACATCGCGTCGTCCCCCCAGCCGAAGTGCCAGTCATACGGCTTGCCCAGGTGCGCCTTGGCCGCCGTCACCGCCTGCTGGCGCTGCGCGGCGCTCAGCTCCCGAGGCCGTAGGACGAGGATGCCGCCCTTCACGCCTCGGGCCTTCCACTTCGAGAAGGGGATTCGCTGCACCGGCTGCACGGCCTCCACGACCCACGCGCCCCGGTCGGTCACCTCCACCATGCCCACATGGGACAGGGGGCTCCGCGTGGCCTTCTGGATGGCCTGCGACTGCGAGGAGCGCGAGGTGTGCAGGACGATGTCTCCCGTCTGCAACCGGGCCACCAGGTCCTCCTGTGGCGCCGCGACCGCGTTGTGGACCCCGAACCACACCAGCAGCATGACCCTCCACTGCATTGCCCCGTCCTTTCAGGTGCCTGACTGTCTCCGGAGTACAGGATGCAGCCTGGATGCCAGTCGTCACGGGGCGCCGCTCCCCAGCGCGCGGGTGAGGGGCACCTCCATCCGGGGCAGGTAATGGCCGCCCTTGCTCTCGAAGAGCACCAGGCGGTCCACACGCCCCTCGCCCAGTGACGTGTCCTGCAGCGCCTGGACGCAGGCGAGGAGGGCGGCGTCTCCACGCGGGTGTTTCGCGCGGGCCAGCGTGAGGTGCGCGGTGTACTCGCGATGCTCGGGCTCGAAGCCGAGCGGCTGGAGCACCTGGGCGGTGTCCGCCTGCAAGGCCTTCAGCGCGTCCGTGGCGCCGCACACCTCCGCCCAGAGCACGCGCGGGTGGGCGGGCACGCCAAAAGCGCCGCCGCCCGTGACAGACAGCGCGAAGGGCGCATGCCGCGCGCCCACCGGCGCCAGGGCTTCGCGCAGGGCGGGCAGGCGTGCGTCCTCCACGTCCCCCAGGAACACGAGCGTGAGGTGGAGACCCTCCAGCTTCACCCAGCGGGCCTGGGGGGCCAGGGGCCGCAACCGGTGCAGCTCCTGGGTGGCGCGCGCTTCGATGTCGGCCCCCAGGGTGACGGCGGTGAACAGGCGCATGGCGCACGGCTCCTGACTGCGAATGGGACGAAAGGACGTCCCAGGCGTCACTTCAGCATACGGGTGAAGGGCAGGGCTCGGAGTGGAGGCGGCGAGGCGGCTGGGCTACCGTCCCCGTCCGATGCCGACGCGCCTCCCCGTCGATGAGACCCTCCAGAAGCGACTGAACGGCTGGCGCGCGCAGGTCGGCGAGTGGCTCAACCGGGTCCGCGTGGCTGCGACGGCGAGCTGGTTGCTGGTGGCCTGGCTGGACGACTGGCGCGTGCCGCCCCGGGCGCTGGCGGCCTACCTGCTGCTGGCCTTCGGGCTGTGGCTGGGCGCGCGGCGCCTGGCCTCGCTGGGGCGGCGCCCCGCGCTGGGGGTGACGCTCATCGACATGCCCGCCGTCTGCCTGCTCCAGTGGCTGTCCATCCAGGGCTCGGCGTCGCCGGGGACCACGGCGCTGCTGACGCTGGGCGTGTTCATCACCCTGGTGGTCATCGTGGCGCTGCTGACGTTGTCGCGCCGCTACGTGGCGCTGGCCACGTTGGTGGCCATCGGGCTGGAAGGCTGGCTCCTGTTCCAGGCCCGGTTGCCCCCGGATACGTTCCTCTCCGGCATGGTGCTGGTGCTGACGCTGGCGGCGCTCGCGGCGTCCTTCATTGGCCGGCAGGTGATGGGGCTGGTGAAGGAGGTGGCGCAGGAGGAGGTGCAGCGCGAGCGGCTGGGCCGCTACTTCTCCCCGGAGGTGGCCCGTCAAATCGCCGAGCGTGGCACCGAGGCGGGCAGCGGCGAGCACCGCGAGGTGACGCTGCTCTTCTCCGACATCCGCGGCTTCACCTCCATGTCCGAGCGCATGGACAGCCCGCACGTGGTGGCGCTGCTCAACGAGTACCTGTCCCGCATGGTGGAGGTGGTGTTCCGCCATGGAGGGACGCTCGACAAGTTCATCGGCGACGGCATCCTCGCGTACTTTGGCGCGCCGCTGGATTTGCCCGGACATCCCCAGGCCGCCGTGGCCTGCGGGCTGGCCATGCTGGAGGCGCTGGAGTCCCTCAACGCCGAGCGCGCCCGCCGGGGCGAGGAGCCGCTGCGCATCGGCATTGGCATCCACACCGGGCGCGTGGTGGTGGGGGACGTGGGCAGCGCGCAGCGGCGCGAGTACACCGTGATTGGCGACGCGGTGAACCTGGCCAGCCGCATCGAGGGGCTCACCAAGAAGGTGGGCGTCGCCATGCTCGTGTCCGGCGCCACCCAGGCGCGCTGCGGGGGCGCCTTCCAGTTCGAGCCGGCGGCGCCCCTGCCGGTGGCGGGGAAGGCGGAGCCCGTCGCCACCTTCCTGCCTGGCAAGCCGGGCCTGCGCGTAGCAGGCTGAGGCTCAGTACGACTTGGAGAAGACGATGCGGCCCGGCGAAGGCTCGCCGGTGACGACGCACTTGCCCGGCTCCTGCTTGAGGTCGAAGGGACGGCAGCGCGTCGTCAGGCCCGTCTCCTCCTTGATGCGCGCCTCCACCTTGGGGTCCAGGTTCCAGTGCGCCAGCAGGAAGCCCTGGTCCGCCTTCTCCTTCAGCTCCTCGTAGGAGTTGACCTCGAAGGTGTGCGAGTCGCGGAAGTCCCTGGCCTTGGTGAACAGGTCCTTCTGCATCGCGTCGAGCATGGCCTGGGCCTTGGACACGGCCTCGTCCAGCGACACGAACTCCTTCTGGCGCACGTCGCGGCGGACCATGACGCAGGAGTTCTTCGCCAGGTCCTTGGGCCCCAGCTCGATGCGCAGACACGTGCCGATGAGCTCGTGCTCGTTGTACTTGAAGCCCGGGCTCTTGGTGTCGTCGTCGTCCAGCACCACGCCCAGGCCCGCCTTGCGCAGGTCCGCGGCGAGCGCGTTCGTCTTCTCCAGCACCTGCGCCTTCTCCGCGTCGGAGGCCTTGCCGAAGATGGGGATGATGACCACGTGCGTGGCCGCCAGCTTCGGCGGGACGATGAGGCCGGCGTCATCCGAGTGGGTCATGATGAGGCCGCCGATGAGGCGCGTGGACACGCCCCAGGACGTCTGCCACACGTGGTGCATCTTGCCGTCGCGGCCCTGGAACTGGGTGTCGAAGGCCTTGGCGAAGTTCTGGCCCAGGTTGTGGCTGGTGCCCGCCTGCAGCGCCTTCTTGTCCTGCATCATCGCTTCGATGCTGTAGGTGCGCAGCGCGCCGGCGAAGCGCTCGGACTCCGACTTCTGGCCGGTCAGCACCGGCATCGCCATGTAGTCCTCGGCGAAGGTCCGGTAGACCTCCAGCATCTGCCGGGTCTCCTTCTCCGCGTCCTCCTCCGTCTCATGACAGGTGTGGCCTTCCTGCCAGAGGAACTCGGTGGTGCGCAGGAACAGGCGCGTGCGCATCTCCCAGCGCATCACGTTCGCCCACTGGTTCAGCAGCATCGGGAGGTCCCGGTAGCTCTGAATCCACTTGGAGAAGCTGCGGTTGATGATGGTCTCACTGGTGGGCCGGATGACGTAGGGCTCCTCCAGCTTGGAGCCGCCCGCGTGGGTGACGACGGCCAGCTGCGGGTTGAAGCCTTCGACGTGCTCGGCTTCCTTCTTCAGGTAGCTCTCGGGGATGAGCAGCGGGAAGTAGGCGTTCTTGTGGCCCAGGTCCTTGAACTTCGTGTCCAGGACGCGCTGCATGTTCTCCCACAGCGCATAGCCGTTGGGCCGGATGACCATGCAGCCCTTCACGTCCGAGTAGTCGGCGAGCTTCGCCTTCTGGACCAGGTCGACGTACCACTCGGAAAAGCCCTTCTCGCGGGGCGTGAGCTTCTCGGCCATGTGCGGAGCACCCTTCAAAAGTCGTGGAAAGAGGACGGTTGCCTACGCCGGGCCCACCCGGAAATCAACGGCCCCGTCACCCGGACGCAGGGGTCCTTCCCGGACGGGATTGCATTTTTCGACCAATGGTCAGAATAATGAGCTCCGGTTGAATGTGCATCCAGGAGGCAGTCATGTTTCGCCAGGTGGCCGACGACGTGCATGTGCTCGCGGTGGAGTTCGGCATCGGGGGAATGGACCTGGGAGGCCGGATGACCGCCGTCCGCCTGCCGGATGGGGGGCTGTGGCTCCACTCGCCCGTCCGCTTCAGCCCGGAGGCGCGGGCGGCGGTGGACGCGCTCGGGCCGGTGCGCTTCCTGGTGGCGCCCAACCTGATGCACCACCTGTATGTGCGGGACTGGGCGGCGGCCTATCCGGACGCGAAGGTGGCCGCGCCCGCGGCGCTGCGGCGCAAGCGGCCGGACCTTCGCATCGATTTGGAGCTGGGGGACACGGCCGAGGCCGGCTGGGCCGGCGTCCTGGACCAGGTGCTCGTCCAGGGGATGCCCAGGGTGGACGAGCTGCTCTTCTTCCACCGCCCCAGCAAGACGTTGTTCGTCACCGACCTGGCGTTCAACGTGCACCGGACGCCTTCGTGGTTCACCCGCCTGTACCTGAAGCTGAGCGGCGCGTGGCAGCGGCTGGCGCCGTCCCTGCTGATCCGCGCCGTCATCAAGGACCGGGAGGCCGTGCGCGCGTCCCTGGCGCGGGCCCAGGCCTGGGACGTGGAGCGCGTGGTGGTGTGCCACGGCGACGTGGTGGAGCAGGGCGGCCGGGAGGCGGTGCGGAATGCCTTCGTCCGGCTCTAGCGGCGGTGGCCGCAAGCCCGCGCCGGGCCGCCGTCGCGCGGCCGCGTCACCCGCCGCGCCCACCCCCGCATCGGCGCCCAGCTCCAAGCCCTCCGAGCGCGAGGCGCGCAAGGCGCGGCGTCAGGAGGGGCGCCGTCAGGCCATCCTCGTCGCCGCGCGGGCGGTGTTGGTGCGGGGCGGGTGGTTGGGGCTGACGCTGGAGGCCGTGGCGGCGGAGGCGGACCTGAGCAAGCCTTCACTTTTCTACTACTTCCGCTCCAAGGAGGACCTCGTGGGAGCGCTGGCGGTGGAGGGGCTGGAGCGCGAGGTGAAGGTGCTGGAGGCGGCGGTGACGGCCGCGACCAGCGGCGTGGAGGCCCTGGCCGCGCTGGTGCGGGCCCGGGTGGATTTGTACGCGGAGGACCTGGACGGCTTCCGCGTCGTCTACCTGTGGCCACAGTTGACGGGGCGGCAATCCGAGGCTCACCAGGCGCGGGTGCTGGCGCTGAGTGGACAGCTGAATGACGTGCTGGAGGCGCGGCTCCAGGCGGATGCGCGCGCGGGCCGGCTGGCCCCGGGGCTCCAGCCGCGTCGGCTGGCCAACCTGGCCTGGACCGTGGCGCACGGGGTGCTTTCCCTGGGGGCCGGACTGGAGCACTCCGGTGTGGGAGCGCGCTTCACCTTGTCTCAGCTTCGTGACGAGGCCTGTGCGGTATTGCTGCGCAGTAGCGGCCGTTAGGGTGGCTGTGAAGGGGGGGACGGGCGCGCTATGTAGAGGGCCTCCTTCCCGTCGTTCCTTTTTGGAGGCTTCATGCGGTCGTACCTTGCATCTCTCGGAGTGGTCGGCGTTGTGTCGGCGTGCCTTGTCTCCGGTTCCGCGTTCGCCAACTCCGCGGGCATCAGTGGCCAAAGCGGCAAGCAGGGTTCGAGCCTCACCTGTGCGGCGTGCCACACCGGCGGCGGCAGCGCGCCCACGGTGACCATCGAGGGGCCCACCACGCTGGCGCCGGGCGCCACCGGCAACTACACGCTCGTCATCCGGGGCGGTCCGGCTTCCGGTGCGGGCTACAACGTGGCGGTGAGCGACAACGGCGGCACGCTCACCCCGGGAACGGGTTCCATCAGGCTGAGCGGGGAAGTCACCCACAGAACCATCCAGGCGTTCTCCGGCGGCGCGGCCCGCTTCGACTTCACCCTGGTGGCGCCGTCCACCCCCGGCAGCGTCACCCTGTACGGCGCGGGCAACTCGGTGAACGACAACGGCACCGAGCAGGGAGACGCCTCCGCGGCCACCACGCTCAACGTCACCGTGGCGGATGGCGGTGGTGGCGACGGCGGTGACGACGAGGGCGGCTGCGCCGCCGCGGGCGGTGCCCCGCTGCTGGGCGCGGCCCTGGTGCTGCTCGGCACGCGCCTGCGCCGTCGCCGCTAGGCCTCGTTGAAAGGAGGCCTCCGGGCGCGACAGCGCCGTCAGTGACCGGAGGCCACCGAGGCGGTGAACTCGTCGGGCAGGAAGGCGGCGAAGGACGGCACCCGTCGAAGCTTCCGCCGGGAGTTGCCCGCCAGCCGCAGGATGGCCACGGACACCAGCCCCAGGCCCATGGCGCTGCGCAAGGGCGCTGGACGGCGTGCGCGGCGCCGGGCCCGGTAGCGCAGGAGTCCCACGGGCAGCAGGGCGGCGGGAATGGCTGCCAGCGCCCAGGCGCGCCAGTGGGACCGGCCAGTCGAATCGGATGCCAGTGTCGTTTTCATGAAGAAACAGGTTGGGCGCGGGGTGGAGCAGGGGGAAGGGTGGCCCGGACCGGACGCCGACGGGCTCCCGGGTCGGGACCCTCCGGTGGAGGGCGGACACGGGCTCGCCCCCCTGCTCGCGGAGAGCCCGCCCGGCCGGCTGCCTCCCGGACGCGCCGGGGTGGGCGAGGCGACAAGGCCGCGCGGGGGGACTTAACATCGCGCCCCTGCCGACCATGCGCCTTCGCCGCCTCCTCCCCCTCCTGTTCCTGCTGGGGCCGCTCGCGTGTGCGACCGGCCCTGGCCACCTTGCCTCCACCGAGTCCGTCGCCGCCGTGCGGCGCGCTCCGGGCGAGCTGCGGGTGATGACCTTCAACATCCAGTCCGGCGCCCGTGGGTTGGAGCGCGTGGCGCACGTGATTCGCGCCGCGGTGCCGGACGTCGTCGCCTTGCAGGAGGTGGACGTGGGGTCTACCCGCGCGCGGGGCCTGGACCAGACGGAGGAGCTGTCCCGCCTCACCGGCCTGACGTACCGCGCCCACTTCCGCACCACGGACTTGTACGGCGGGGCCTACGGCATCGCCGTGCTGTCGCGCTTCCCGCTGGAGGCGCTGGCGCAGTATCCGCTGCCGGTGCCGCGCGGCGCGGAGCCTCGCACGGTGGCGCATGCGGTGGTGGCGGTGGACGGGCGCGAGGTGAGCGTCTACCTCACGCACCTCATCCGCCGGCCCTTCAACAGCGACACCCGCGTGCGGCAGAGCGCGTACGTGGCGGGGTTGATGGCGCGGGACTCGCGGCCCAAGGTGTTGATGGGGGACCTCAACGACGGGCCAGACTCCCGCTCCACGCGGCTGCTGCGGCGGGCCCTGCATGACGTCGCCGCCGCTACTGGAGGCACGTATCCGCTGCCGCTCTTCCTGCCCACGCTGCGCATCGACTACGTGCTGGCGTGTGATGCCTTCACGTCCGTGGCCAGCCGGGTGCTGCGCGTGGACGTGTCAGACCACTACCCCGTGGTGGCGGACCTGCGGTTGAAGCCGGAAGCCGTGCCCGTGGTCGCCGAGCGCACGGCCACCGGCACCGCGCCTTGAACGAGGCGCGGGCCGGCGCGGGCATCAGCCGACGTTGAAGCGGTACAGCACTTCGTTGTCGTTGCGTGTGAAGCCCTTGAGCACCTGGTGCTCGAGGTTCTGCGCGCCCAGGAACGCCAGTCCGCCGGCGGCGAAGCCCATGACGGACAGCTCGAAGTAGGGGTGCGGCCGGGGGACTTGGGTGATGTGCAGGTCGGTGTGGCCCTGCCCGGGGTGCACGGTGAGGTCGCCCTCGGTGAAGTAGCCCTTCCAGATGCCGGGGGTGAACAGCAGGAAGCGCCGGAAGTCACCCTGGCTGAACATCGCCTTGAGCTGGCCCTGGCCCAGCGCGTACTCGGCGGACTTCACGCCGAACTGCCACCAGGCGCTCTGGTTGTTGTTGTAGAAGCGCGCCAGCAGCTCGTCGTTGAGCCGGAGGAACGCGTCCGCCGGCATGCGCGACACCGGCATCACGGGCCTGGCGAAGAAGGGCTCCCTCGTCGCGAAGTCGGTGAGGAACGCCTTCCAGGCCGCCTCCCCGTGGGTCTGCACCATCAGCTGTTGCCGGGCCAGGAAGGCGACGCCTTTGACTTCCATTCACGCTCCTTCACGGGGGCGCGGACGCCCCACGTCTGGGTTTGCAGAGCACATTGTG
Organism: Myxococcus sp. AM009; assembly: GCF_013372605.1. Taxonomy (NCBI): domain Bacteria; kingdom Pseudomonadati; phylum Myxococcota; class Myxococcia; order Myxococcales; family Myxococcaceae; genus Myxococcus; species Myxococcus sp. AM009. The sequence continues at coordinate 43,300 of NZ_JABXEP010000027.1, read as the reverse complement.
CTGTGAATGTTTCATGAGACGAAGCGGGGAGGTGACAGCCGCTGGCGCCCGCTCGGCCTTCAGTCGAGCTGGAGGCCGCAGTCGCTGCAGGCGCCCTCCAGCAGCGGCGCGGCGGTGCCACAGGCCGGGCAGGGAGGCTCGCCGTCCTCGGGGATGGGAGCGGCCGGGGCGGCGGTGCGTCCCACGGGCACCAGGCCCTCGCGCTCGATGCTGTCCATCCACCGCTGCTGGAGCAGGGCGGCCACGCGAGGGCCGTCCTCGGGGCGCACCAGCACCTGGAACTTCGGGCTGCAGCCCGGCTTGCTGCAGGCCTCGCGATGCACGAGCGCCGGCACCTCCGCGCCCAGGCAAGCGTCCACCAGCCGCCGCGCGTCCATCAGCGCCATCTCCGCGCAGGGCACCAGCTCCACGTCCGACAGGGCCTTCGTCGCGTCTTCAGGGGTCATCACCCGGGGGATTGGAGCGCACCTCATGGGGCCACGTCCAGTGCGCCCGGGCCAGCGTCTCACCCCGCGCACGACTTCAGGCTAGCGTGCGGAGGGTGCCGCCCACGTCACTCACCCCGCGCACCGCGCGCCTCTCCCGGCTGCTGCTGGTGGGCGCGGGCGTGCTGACAGGGGGCGTCTTCGGCCTCGCCTGGGTGGTGGACCGGTTCGGTCAGCGCGAGCAGGCCACGCCCGCGGACGTGCTGGTGGTGCTGGGCGCGCGCGTGTTGCCCGGGGGCGTGCCTTCCGGGGCGCTGCGCGCGCGCACCGAGCACGCGGTGGCGCTGTACCACCGCGGCGTGGCCCCGCGGCTCGTCTTCTCCGGCGGCGTGGGCGTGAATCCCCCCTCCGAGGCGCGCGCCATGCTGGCGCTGGCGACGCGGCTGGGCGTCCCGGCGGAGGCGTGCGTCCTGGAGGAGGGCAGTCACTCCACCGACGACAACGCCCGGCTCACGGCCGAGGTGCTGCGCGGGCTGGGCGCTCGGCGCGTGGTGGTGGTGTCGGACCCGTATCACCTGCTGCGCGCGCGCAATTGCTTCCGGCTGTATGGCTGGGAGGTGGCCACCAGCCCGGCGCTGGAGACCGCGCGCGACATGGACACGTTCGACCGCATCTATTGGACGGTGCGCGAGGCCGTCGCGCTGCTCCTGCGGCCCCGCGTGCTGCTGGCGCGCGCGCCTACTCCTCCGGCATCGTGAGCGCGCGCAGCTCCAGCGCGCCACCCGGCAGGGCCACGCGGAGCAGCACGGACTCGCCAGGCTTCGTCTTCCGCAGCGCCGTCACCACGTCCCGCGCGTTGTTCACGGGCTTGTTCGCGGCCTCCACCACCACCATGCCCGGCAGCACGCCGGCGTGTTCGGCCATGGACGCGGGGGCCACCTCCGTCACCAATGCGCCGGAGGGCGGCAGCTCCTGGGACTCCGCCAGCGCCGGGTCCATGTCCATCAGGCTCAACCCCACGCGATGCTCGGCGGGGCGCTGCGAGCCCCCGACGGCCGGCGCCTTCACGGCGACGCCTTCCAGGTCGGGCCGCGTGCCCAGCGTCGCCTTCACGTCGCGCTTCTTCGCGTCCCGGTAGAGGGCGAGCGTGAGCTCCGCGCCGGGTGGTTTCATCGCCACCAGCCGCGTGAGCGCGCCCGCCGAGTCGATGGGCTGCCCATCCGCGGCGACGATGACGTCGTCCGGCCGCAGCCCGGCCTGGGCCGCCGCTGTCTCCGCGGTGACGTCGGTGACGACCGCGCCCGCCTGCACCGGCGCGCCCAGCGCCTCGCCCAGGTCGGGCGTCAGGTCCTGCACCATCAGCCCCAGCCAGCCCCGGGTGACGCTGCCCTTCTGCTCCAACTGGGGCAGCAGCGACTTGACGAGGTTGCTGGGCACCGCGAAGCCGATGCCCGAGCCCTGGCCGGCGATGGCGGTGTTGATGCCCACCACCTCGCCGCTCAGGTTGAACAGCGGACCGCCGGAGTTACCCGGGTTGATGGCGGCGTCCGTCTGGAGGAAGTCGTCGAAGGGGCCCGCCGCGATGTCGCGCGCCTTCGCGGCGAGGATGCCCAGGCTGGTGCTGGACGTCAGGCCGAAGGGGTTGCCAATGGCCAGCACCCAGTCCCCCACGCGCAGCGCATCCGAGTCACCCAACCGCACCACCGGCAAGGGCTTGCCGCCGTCCAGGCGTTCGAGCTGGAGCACCGCCACGTCCGTGAGCGGGTCCGAGCCCAGCACGCGCGCCTCCAGGTCACGTCCGTCCGCGAGCTGCACCTGTATCGCCTCCGCGTCCGCCACCAGGTGGTGGTTGGTGAGCACCAGCCCCTTGGCGTCGATGATGAATCCGGAGCCGATGCCCTCGCGCACCGGTGGCGCGAAGGGCGAGGGACTCTCGAAGGGAGACAGCGGCTCCTCGGGGGCGTCGCCGAAAGGGAGGCCGTCGAACGGCGGGCCACCGAAAGGCGAGGGGCCGCCACCACCCCAGGGTGTGTCGTTCGCCTCGCCGGGCGTGGGCGCCCCCAGCCGCACCTCCACGTTGACGACGGCCGGACTCACGGACGCCACCAGGGGCGCGACGGAGGCGAGCGCCACGGCGCGTCCGGCGGGCAGCGTGGGAGGCTCGGGCGGCTTCGGTGCGGGGGTCTCCGTGGAGGGAGACGACTGCTCCGCGTCCTTCCGGCAGGCCATCAGGCCCAGCAGCACCCCTACCGCCACCCCGCGCGCGCGTCCCGTCATCGCCTTCCACCCCCCGTCGCAAGCTGCGACCGCCGCGCGACGCAGGGGGGCTGCCCCCCCGGACATGAAGCCTGTCAGGCAGCCTGGAGGACGGGGGCCCCGCCGAGGGCCCGGCTGTCAGCCCGTGCGCTCACGCGGCGCGGGCGTGGCCGGCGTGGGCGAGGCGCCGCCCATGCGCTTCAGCAGCTTCTCCAGGATGCGGAAGAGGGCCTTGCGGTCTCCTGCGTCGAGGATGCCCAGGAACTGGTGCATGCCATGGACGACCACGCGGTCGAGCCGCTCCCAGGTCGACTGGCCGTCCTCCGTCAGGCGGCAGTGGACGACGCGGCGGTCGGTGGCGCTGCGCTCGCGCAGCAGGTGTCCCTGGCGCTCCAGCCGGTCCACCACACCCGTGACGGTCTTCTCCGTGACACCCAGCCGGCGCGCCAGCTCGCCCATGGTGAGCGGGCCGTCCTGACCCAGCCAGAGGATGGCGTGAACCTGAGGTGGCGTGAACTGGAGCTGCTCGCACATGTTGGCGATGGGGTCTCGGAGCGAGCTGCGCCGGCCCAGCGCGAGGAGCAGGTTCTGGAGCCTCTCCAGGTCCTCGGAAACGTCTTCATCCTCTTTGTGGAATTTCCGTGACACGGAGTATCCCATAGCGGCCCCGCATGGGCAGGTCAATCTGTTGTCCAGAAGGACGCTGACCTGACGACAATGCAACGCGGGTTGTCCGGATATGCGAGGTGCTACGCCATGCGTCATCTGTTCCTGCTTTGTGCCGTCTCCGCGTTGCTGGCGGGTGGGTCTGCCCAGGCCGACACGGTGCTGGTGTTCTCGGCCGTGAGCACCTCGGACGCGCTCCGGGAGCTGGCGCCGGTCTTCACCCAGGCCACGGGCCACGCGGTGGAGCTCTCCCTGGGGGCCTCCAGTGGCCTCGCACGTCAGGCCCTGGCCGGGGCGCCCGCGGACGTCTTCCTCTCCGCCGACACGGCGCAGCTGGATGCGGTGGAGAAGGCGGGCCTGGTCGCGCCCTCGACGCGCGTGGACCTGCTGTCCAACCGGCTGGTGGTGGTGGTGCCGGTGGACGCGAAGTCAGCCCCGTCATCACCCGCCGGGTTGCGTGGGCTGAAGCGCTTGTCGCTGGCGGACCCGGAGGCGGTGCCCGCGGGCGTGTATGCGAAGGCCTGGCTGGTGAAGGCGGGGCTCTGGACGGCGCTGGCGCCGAACATCATCCCGGCGCTCGACGTGCGCGCCGCGCTGGCGGCGGTGGAGACGGGGCGCGTGGACGCGGGCGTGGTGTATTCCACGGACGCGGCGCATTCGAAGCGCGTGCGCGTCGCCTTCCAGGTGCCCGAGCAGGACGCGCCGCGCATCGTGTATCCGGTGGCGGCGCTGACGAAGGGCGGCGCGCCGGAGGCCGGGCGGGCCTTCGTGCGCTTCCTTCAGTCAGACGCGGCCCGGAAGGTCTTCGCACGCCACGGCTTCGGCGCTCCCAGCGCGCGGGCTCCCTGATGGAGGGCGTCACGGCGTTGGTGTCCTTCACGCTCTGGGTGGCGGCGCTGGCCACGCTCCTCATCCTGCCGCCGGGGCTCGCGGTCGCGTACGCACTGGCGAGGTGGGACGGTCCGGGCAAGGGCGTGGTGGAGACGCTGCTGACGCTGCCGCTGGTGCTGCCGCCCACGGCGGTGGGACTGGTGCTGCTGGAGTTGCTCGGACGCAACGGTCCGTTGGGGCGCGTGCTGGATGCGTGGGGCGTGGAGGTCGTCTTCACGCCCAAGGCCGTGGTGCTGGCGAGCGCGGTGATGGCGTTCCCGTTGCTGGTGCGCTCGGCGCGCTCGGGCTTCGAGGAGGTGGACCCGCGGCTGGTGGCGGTGGCGCGCACGCTGGGCGCTTCGCGCACGCGCGCCTTCTTCCGGGTGACGTTGCCGCTGGCCTGGCGCGGCGTGCTGGTGGGCGCGCTGCTGGCGTTCTCCCGTGCCTTGGGCGAGTTCGGGGCCACGGTGCTGGTGGCGGGCAACATCCCAGGCCGCACGCAGACGCTGTCCCTGGCCATCTTCCAGCGCACGCAGCTGGGGCGGGACGCGGAGGCGCTGCGACTGGCGGGCGTGGCGGCGCTGCTCGCCTTCGTGGCGGTGTTCGCGACCGAGGCGGCGGCGCGGCGGCGCGGGCGGCGGGTGCGCGCGTGAGCCTGGAGCTGGACATCCGGTTGCCACTGGCGCGCTTCACGCTGGAGGTGGGGACGCGGCTGGACGGCGCGTCGGTGGCGGTGATGGGGCGCTCGGGCTCCGGGAAGACGTCGCTGCTGGAGGTGCTCGCGGGACTGCGGCGCGGCGCCCGGGGCCGGGTGGTGCTGGAGGGCCGCGTGCTGCTGGACAGCGCTGCCCGAAGCGACGTGCCGCCCGAACAGCGCCGCATGGGCTACGTGCCCCAGGACGCGCTGCTCTTCCCGCACCTCACGGCGGAGCAGAACGTGCGCTTCGGCGCGCGGCCGGGGCGGGCCTCTCGCGTGGACGAGGCCGTGGAGCTTCTGGAGCTGGCGCCGCTGCTGCGCCGCTATCCGGCCACGCTGTCCGGGGGCGAGAAGCAGCGGGTGGCGTTGGCGCGCGCGCTGGCCACGGATCCGGCGTTGTTGCTGCTCGATGAGCCGCTCGCCGCGCTGGACGTGGCGCTGAAAGAGCGGGTGCTGCCGTACCTGCTGCGCGTGCGCGACGAGTCCCGGGTGCCGATGCTGTACGTGACGCATCAGCTGGGCGAGGCGCGCGTGCTGGCGCGGGAGGCGCTGCTGCTGGACCAGGGACAGGTCCGCGCGGCCGGGCCCGCGGCCGAAGTGCTGGGCGCGGCGGCGCGAGGCCTGCTCGCCGGTGAAGGGGAAGGGGAGGAGAACATCCTCGAAGGCGTCCTGGAGCGCCCGGACGGCGGAGGGCTGCGGCTTCGGGTGCGGGGTGGGTTGTCGCTGTGGGTGCCGGACTCGCCCGCGTTGGCGCCGGGCACGCGTGCGGCCTATGCCGTGCCGGCCGCGGACATCCTGCTGTCCATCCAACCGCTGACGGGCGTCTCCGCGCGCAACGTCCTGACGGGCACGGTGGTGGACGTGGAGCCCGTGGCGACGGGTGAGGACGCGGCCATCGTGGAGGTGGCGGGCGTGCGCTGGGTGGTGTGGCTCACGTCCGCGTCGGTGCGTGAGCTGGGCGTGGCGCCCGGCGCGCGGGTGTCCCTGGCGGTGAAGACGTCCGCGTGCCGGCGGCTGCGCTGACTCATCGCGCAGCACAGATGCGCTGAGCGGCGGAGTTGCCTCAGTGGGCGAGCCCTCCGCGGCGTGTCGTCCGTGAGCTGAGCGAGCGCCAGGCAGGGCAGGAGGAGCGACAGCAGGACAGAGCGGTTCGCGTGGGAGTGCATGCGCGCGGGGGCGCAAGGCGCGCGGCTGCCATCACCACCGTGGCGGACTTCATGCGGAGCGGACCGCGCGGCCACCCCAGGGGCCCCCGCGGAGGGTCGGCCGGAGCCACTCCCGTCACTCGCTGTTCGGAAATGTCGGGGGTTTTGCGCCGCGAAATCTCCCGACATTTCCGAACAGCGAGCTGCCCGGGTGCGCCCCGGCCCTCGGGGCGCCTCGCCTCATGGCGCGGCGCAAAAGGGCTGAGCGATGGCGTCGCCGCGGTAGGCGAACCCTCCGGCGGCATCGCGCGGAGAAATCGCCGCCAGCGCGGGCGGGGCGCCCCACCAGGCTGCGATGGAGCGCTCGCGCACGTCGCGCTTCGCGAACCACCGCATGAGGGGATTGGTGAGGGCCGCGGTCAATTCCGGCCTGGGCGCCCCACCCAGATGATGATTTCGTGGATCAAATATTGAATATGAGAATCGTTATCAATTATGGTGTCGCGCGTGGGGGCCGGAATGGCACAGCGCCGTGTGCGTCTTGTCCTGGCCATCGGTGGTCTCCGGCTCCGCACCACCCGAGGGAAAGGGCCGTTGATGAAGACTCACCCCGAAGAAACGATGCACACGAAGGCCGGCAAGCAGGGCCTGTGGGTGCTGGCCGCCGTGGCGATGGCGCTGGCCCTGTTGGTGAACTGTGGTTCATCCGATGAGGACCCCACCCCGGTGCCCGACGCCGGACAGACGGACTCCGGGACGAACCCGACGCCGGACTCTGGCACCGAGCCGGAGCCCGACGCGGGCACCGAGCCGGAGCCCGACGCGGGAACGGAGCCGGACGCGGGCACGGAGCCGGACGCGGGCACGGAGCCGGACGCGGGCACGGAGCCGCAGTGCCAGAGCGACGTGCCCTGCAGCGAGCAGAGCATCGACCGGCTGAACCTGCTCACGACGCCGTCGACGACGGCGATGTACGAGGAGGAGGCCTCGGAGGGCGAGTTCCGTTCGTATATCGACGCCCGCGCGGGTGGCCTCACGGTGAACCAGTCCTACACCTACGCCCGCTTCACGCCCGAGGGTTTGTCCCGGGTCAACATCGACGACCAGACGTCGCTGGGCGACCACGGCTGGGACGTCGCGTTCCGCCGTTACTACATCCGGGTGAACGGCGGCACGTCCGGCCCGTCCTGCATTGGCGTGGCGCGGCTGCCCACGGGCACCCGCTTCGAGACCGTGACGTCCGTGCCCGAGGACCTGACCTTCCAGTCGGACGCCTGGTACACCGACACGTGCGAGTTCATCCCGGACAACTCGGGCCTCTCCGGGCCGACGATGGCGCTGAGCAGCTTCTGGGCCTACCAGGGCTGCGTGCGGATGACGGGGGATGTCTTCATCATCCGCCTGGCCGACGGGCGCCACGTGAAGTTCGAGGTGACGTCCTACTATGAGCTGGCCGTGCAGGAGCACTGCGACGCGACGAATGAGCTGCCGTCGGGGACGCCGAGCGGCTCGGGGCAGCTCCGCGTGAAGTGGGCCTTCCTGCCATGAAGCTCCGGGCGCTGCTCCTGCTGCTCCCTTTCGGGTGTGGACCTGTCCAGCAGGCCCCGCGTGAACCGCACGAGCGTCACGATGCGTTCGTGACGTGGGAAGCGGGACTGCAAGCGGGAGCGCGCCCCACCTCGCCCTCGGCGATGCCTCCGCGCTTCGACGAGGGCGAGGCGGTGGAGTCGGTCGTGTCCCCTGGGGGGCGCTTCCGCATCCACTTCTCCCGTTCGGGCTCCAACGCCGTGCCGGCGGCGGACGCGGACGGGAGCGGCGTTCCGGACGCGGTGGAGACCGTCGCGTCCGCGTATGACCGCGTCGCCGTCTTCTATGAAGGGCTGGGCTTCCGCCTGCCGCTGGAGGACGGCTGGGTGGGGAGCGACAACGGCGGTGACGGCCGCTTCGATGTGTACCTGGTGGACTTCGGCGGAATCGCGGACGGAGCCTTCCGGCTGGACGGCTGTCTGGAGACGTCGTCGCGCTGCACCGGGCACATGCTCCAGGAGAACGACTTCGCGGGCTACAGCTACCCGTCCTACGGCGAGGCCGTGGACATCCTCGCCAGCCACGAGTTCTTCCACGCCGTGCAGGCCGCCTATCACCCGGGCCTGGGTAGCGTGGCGTCGGAAGGCACCGCGGTCTGGGCCAGTGAGCGCTACCGGCCCGCGTTGGATGACCTGGAGCGCTTCACCGCCGCGTACCTGTCACGTCCGGACCGCACCCTGGCGCTGGACCCGGAGGGGCCGGCGGTGTCCTTCAGCTATGGCACGAGCATCTACTTCCAGTTCCTGGGCGAGCGCTTCGGGGATGGGGTGGTGCGCTCGCTGTGGGAGGAGAGCGTCGTGACGCCGTCGGTCCGCTGGCCGGTGCTGGTGGAGACGGCGTTGCGGCGCGACTGGGGCGCGGACTTCGACACCGCCTTCGCCGAGTTCGCCCTGTGGAACCTGGCCACCGGGCCGCGCCGGGCGCGCGGCGCGGGGTATGCGAGTGGTGAGGGCTATGCGCCGCTGACCGTCGCGCCGCGCACGCTGCCGGTGTCGGAGCCGTCCGTGCGGGTGGCGGCCGCGTCGACGCGCTACTTCGAGGTGGAAGGGGGGACGTCTTCCGTCACCGCCTCCTTCGTGCCGACCGAGGGCGAGGAGGCTCCCTCCATCCACCTGCTGGTGGCCGCGGTGACACCGACGCAGGTGCTGCGCGTCGCGCGGGCGGATGGCGTGGGGACCCTGTCCGCTCGCGTGGACGCCGAGGCCGCCACGCACGTCATCGTCGCCGTTGTGGACGGCCGGCGCGAAGGCCTGGGCCGCTATGGGCGGCTGTGCATCTCCGGGGAGGACTCCGGCGCGCCCTGCGCCACCGTGCCACCGCCTGACCCGGATGGTGGGGCGGATGCGGGCACTGGGAACGACTCGGACGGTGGGGCCGACGGTGGGCCGGGAGGCGCCCCGGACGGTGGCGTGGGCGGTGCGCCGGATGGAGGGGGCGCCGGAGGCCCTGGAGGCGACCTGGACCGTGGGGGTGACGAGGGCGGCTGTTCGTCGGCACCGGGCGGGCTGACGTGGGCGCTGCTCCTGCTGTGGGGGGCGGCCTTCATCCGGCGTTGAGCAAGGTTCGTTCCCCAGGAATGCGCCGGCCGCGACGACCGTGTGCGTCATCCGCGTGACAGTCGGACAGGCGCGGTCCGTGCGGGAGGCGTCAGCTGGAACATCCCGTATCGCGTTGGACGCTATCTCCGATTAAGCGTCCACTCTCCACCGACGCGAATGATTCGGGAACGCCATGCTCAGTGCCTCAGGCCAGGACCGCTCGCCCTCCATCCGTGCCGTGGGGCGGGCACTCCCGCCGCACTACGCCAGTCAGGAGCAGCTCATCGCCGCGTTCCGCGAGCTGTGGGCCACGCGCCACTTCAACCTGGAGCGGCTGGAGGACCTGCACCGCGCCGTCCAGGTGGGGGGCCGGCATCTGGCGTTGCCCCTGGAGGCCTACCCACCGCTGGTGACGTTCCAGCAACGCAATGACGCCTGGATTCGCTCGGCCACGGAGCTGGGTGAAACGGTGGTGCGCCAGGCCTTGGACGCGGCGGAGCTCACGCCCGGGGAGGTGGACCACGTCTTCTTCGTCACCGTGACGGGCATCGCCACGCCGAGCATCGACGCGCGGCTGGCCAACCGCGTGCGCTTCCGCGAGGACTTCAAGCGCACGCCGCTCTTCGGTCTGGGCTGCGTGGCGGGCGCGGCGGGCGTGGCGCGGGCGGCGGACTACCTGCGCGGCTTTCCGGAGCACACGGCGCTCGTCATCGCCGTGGAGCTGTGCTCGCTCACGTTGCAGCGCGAGGACCTGTCCATTCCGAACATCATCGCGTCCGGCCTCTTCGGCGACGGCGCGGCGTGCGCGGTGCTCCGTGGCGCCGCGGCTCCGGGGGCTCGAGGGCCGCGGGTGGTGGCGTCGCGGTCCGTGTTCTACCCGGACACCGAGCGCATCATGGGCTGGGACGTGGTGGACACCGGCTTCAAGGTGGTGCTGTCCGCCAAGGTGCCGGGGCTCGTGAAGGACCACATCCGGGGCAACGTGGACGGCTTCCTCGCGCAGCACGGGCTGAAGCGCGAAGACATCCGGCACTGGGTGGCGCACACCGGCGGGCCCAAGGTGCTGGAGGCCTTCGAGGAGGCGCTGGAGCTGGCGCCCTCGACGCTGGAGCGCTCGTGGGCCTCCCTGCGCGAGGTGGGCAATCTCTCCTCCGCGTCGGTGCTCTTCGTGCTCGGCGAGACGCTGGAGTCCGTGCGCGCGCGGCCGGGGGAGTGGGGCGTGATGATGGCCATGGGCCCGGGCTTCGGCGCGGAGATGGTGCTGCTGCGATGGTGACCTCCACGCAGGCCCTCTTCCTGGGCTTCATGGCGGCGCTCGTCGTGGAGCGGTTGGTGGAGCTGGTGCTCTCCAAGCGCAACGCCGCCCGGGCCTTCGCGCGCGGCGGGGTGGAGACGGGGCAGCGGCACTACCGCTTCATGGTGGTGTTCCACACGCTGTTCCTGGTGGCGTGCGTGGCGGAGGTGTTCCTGCTGCGGCGCGGCTTCCCGGGCGCGTGGGGCTGGGTGGCGCTGGCGGGCGCGGTGGTGGCGCAGGGGCTGCGGTACTGGGCCATCGCCACGCTGGGCGACCGGTGGAACTCGCGCATCATCGTGGTGCCGGGGCTGGCGCCGGTGACAGGCGGGCCCTATCGCTTCCTGCGCCACCCCAATTATGTCGCGGTGGTGTTGGAGTTGGCGTGTGTGCCGCTCATCCACGGCGCATGGTGGACGGCGCTGGCCTTCTCGGTGGGTAATGCGGCGCTGCTCTACGTGCGGATTCGCGCGGAAGAGGCGGCGCTGGGTGAGGTGTACGCGCAGGCGTTCTCCCATCGCCCTCGTTTCATTCCGGAGGTGCCACGTGGCTGAACGCGAACTGGAGGTCATGACGGAGATTCATCGCATCGTCACCGAGGAGCTGGAGTGGAAGGGCGAGGTGGAGCCCTCGCAGGACCTGATACGCGACCTCCAGTTGGACAGCCTGGGCCTCACGGTGCTGGCGGTGGGGCTGGAGAACCGCTTCCGCATCCGCCTGTCCGAAGAGGACGCGCAGGGCGTGCGCACGGTGGGAGATTTGGCGAAGCTGGTGGCGCAGCGAGTCGCGGCTCCGGTGGAGCCCCTGCCGGAGGAGGCCCTGCCGTGAAGGGCGCTGGCGCGCGACTGGTGGGCCCGGCGTTGCCTCCGCCCAGGCACCTGACGGTGAACGCGGCGCTCGCGGACACCGGGCGCTCGTCGCCGCTGGGGCTCACCTTCGTGGACGCGTCCGAGCGCGAGGTGTTCATGCCCTGGGCGGACGTGTATCGACGGGCGAAGCGCACCGCCGCGGGGCTGGCCCGGCTGGGCGTGCGCGAGGGTGACCGGGTGGCGTTGCTGCTGCCCACCTCGCCGGCCTTCATGGACGCCTTCTTCGGCACGTTGCTCGCCGGCGCGGTGCCGGTGCCGCTGTACCCGCCGGTGCGGCTGGGGCGGCTGGAGGAGTATCACCGCGCGACCTCGCGGATGCTCCAGGTGACGGGCTCGGTGATGGTGTTGACGGACTCCCGTGTGCGGCTGCTGCTGGGGCCCAGCGTGGAGCGCGCGCGTCCCCGGCTGGGCTGCCACACGGTGGATGACGTGTCGAGAGGAGACGACGCGCTGGAGGCCCCCGTGCGGCCCGAGGCGTTGGGGCTCATCCAGTTCTCGTCCGGCTCCACGGTGGACCCGAAGCCAGTGATGCTGACGCACGAGGCGCTGCTGGCGCGGGAAGGCCGGGTGGCGGAGGGCGCGCGTGCGTTGGTGAGCGTGGGCAGGCCCGTGGCGGGCTTCGAGGTGGAGGTGCGCGGCGAGACGGGCGAGGTGCTCGCGGAGCGGTGCGTGGGCCAGGTGTTCGCGCGGGGGCCGTCCCTGATGGCCGGCTACTTCGCGGACGCGCAGGCCACGGACCGGACGCTGACGCGGGATGGCTGGCTGGACACGGGCGACCTGGGCTTCATCGCGGAGGGCGAGCTGTTCCTCACGGGCCGGGCGAAGGACGTGGTCATCATCCGAGGCGCGAACCACGCGCCGCAGGCGTTCGAGGAGCCGCTGCAGAACGTGGCGGGCGTGCGCATGGGCTGCGCGGTGGCGCTGGGCTTCACGCCCGAAGGCGCCGAGGACGAGGCGCTCCTCATCCTCGCGGAGCGCGCGGGACAGGAGGCGGATGACGTGGTCGAGGAGCGCATCCGCGCGGCGGTGGTGGAGACGACGGGCGTGCGGCCTCACGCCGTGCGGCTGCTCGTGCCAGGCACGTTGCCGCGCACGTCCAGCGGCAAGCTGCGCCGCGCCGAGGCGCTGCGCCGCTATCTGGCCGAGGAGCTGGCGCCGCCGAAGAAGGTCGGGGCCGTGGGGCTGGCGGTGGAGATGGCCAAGAGCGCGCTGGCGATGGTGCGCGCGGAGAGCGACACGTGACGTCGCGGGCCGGGTGGCGTGTGCCGGCGTCGGCGTGAGACCCGCCGTCATGGGGACGCGAGTCCCGGAGGAGTCCACGCCGTGAAGCGGTATGACGTCGCCGTGGTGGGTGGAGGGCCCGCGGGGCTGGCGGTGGCCATCACCACCACGCTGCGCGGGCTGAACACCGTGGTGCTGGAGCGCGGCACCGCGCCGGTGGACAAGGCCTGTGGTGAAGGGCTGCTGCCTCCCGGCATGGCGGTGCTGGAGCGGCTGGGCGTGCTGCCGTTGCTGGACGACCAGGGCAGCCATCCCTTCGTGGGCATCCGCTACGTCCAGGAAGATGGCAGCACTGCGGAGGGCCTGCTCCCGGGCAAGGGCGCGCTGGGCGTGCGGCGCGTGGCGCTGGCCACGGCGCTGGTGTCGCGGGCGCGCACGGTGGGCGTGGAGCTGCGCGAGCGCACGCAGGTGTTGTCCCATCAGCGGGATGGCAAGGGCGTGGTGCTGCATACGGCCGAGGGCCCGGTGGAGGCCGCCATGCTGGTGGCCGCGGACGGGCTGGCTTCACCGCTGCGCCGCGCGGAGGGCCTGGAGGTGGAGCCCACGGGAGCGCGCCGCTTCGGCCTGCGACGACACTTCCAGCTCGCACCGTGGACGCCCTATGTGGAGATTCACTTCGCGCAGGGCGTGGAGGCCTACGTGACGCCCGCGGGCGCGCGGCGCGTGGGCCTGGCCTTCCTCTGGGAGGGCGGTGTGGTGGAAGGGCGGGTGAGCTTCGAGGCATTGCTGGCCCGCTTCCCCAGGCTGTCGGAGCGGCTCTCTGGCGCGGAGCCGGACTCCCAGCCGCGCGGCGCGGGGCCGCTGGCCCGGGTGTCCCGAGCGCGCATCGCCGACCGCTTCGCGCTGGTGGGCGACGCGGCGGGCTACGTGGACGCCATCACCGGAGAGGGCCTGTCGCTGGCCTTCGTGTGCGCGGAGTCGCTGGGGAACCTGCTCCCGGAAGCGCTCATGCATGGCGCCACGCGCGAGGCGCTGATGCCCTACGAGCAGTGTTTCCAGCGCGTCTTTGGCAAGTACTCCCGATCGACGGGCGCGCTGCTCATGCTGGCGCGACGGCCCTGGCTTCGCCGCCCCGTGGTGCGGCTCCTGGGGAAGACGCCCTGGCTGTTCGAGCGCGTCCTGCACGCCATCGTGACGTGAGGGCGGGGGCGGTGGCCGCTTCGGGCGCGTGCATTCCCGGTTGCCGGCCGAGCCTGAACCCGGTCCACTGCCGGGCTGGGACACGGAATCGGGCCTGGGCCGCGCGGGCTGTCTTCCGAGGTGTCTCGCAGGGAGCGCCGCACGCATGTCGAGGCTCGCATCGGTGTTGTTGCTGTTGGGCGTGCCGTGGCTCGGAGGGTGTCTGTTCGCCGGTCCGCGTCACCAGGGGCCGGTGACGGAGCACTTCGACGGTGAGCACTTCCAGAACCTGGAGCCCGTCAAGCGCCTGAGTCCGGACGAGGTCTTCAAGGCGCTCCGCAAGGGGCCTCGTGGCCCGTGGCGGGACTACGAGGACGCACCTCCGGGCAAGTCGCCTCCGGAGCGCGTGGGGCCGGGACAGCTCCGGGTGACGTTCATCAACCACGCCACCGTGCTCGTCCAGGCGGACGGGCTCAACCTGCTGACGGACCCCATCTATTCGGACCGTCCGAGCCCGGTGCCCTTCCTCGGCCCCAAGCGCGTGCGGCCTCCGGGCATCCGCTTCGAGGACCTGCCGCCCATCGACGTGGTGGTGGTGAGCCACAACCACTATGACCACATGGACCTGCCGACGCTGCGGCGCCTGGAGGCGGCGCACCAGCCGCGCTTCATCGTGGGGCTGGGCAACAAGGCGCTGCTGGACGATGAGGGCTTCCGGCACGTGGTGGAGCTGGACTGGTGGAAGTCCACGGAGGTGGCCCCGGGCCGCACGGTGACGGCGGTGCCGGCGCAGCACCGCTCCAATCGCGGGCTCACCGACAGCGCGGCGACGCTCTGGGCGGGCTACGTCCTCTCCACGTCTGGCGGGCCGGTGTTCTTCGCGGGCGACACGGGCTTCGGTCCCCACTTCGCGATGATGGCCGAGCGCTTCGGGCCCATGCGGCTGTCGGTGCTGCCCATTGGCGCCTACCGGCCCACGGCGTTCCGTCCGGTCCACATGGGGCCGGTGGAGGCCCTGCGGGCGCACAAGGTGCTGCGCTCGGCCACGTCGGTGGCCATGCACTACGGCACCTTCGCGCTCGCGCTGGATGGCCAGGACGAGGCGAAGTACCATCTGCTGTGGCTGCTGGCGCGCGAGCCCGTCCGGCCGCGCTTCTGGGCCCTGGGCTTCGGCGAGGGCCGCGACGTGCCCGCGCTGGACTGAGCGGGCACGCCTGCTCAGAGCTTCATGCGCTTGAACACCGTCTCCGGGATGGTCCGGATGATGAGCATGATGAGCGCCCAGATGCCGGGCACATAGACTTCGTTCTTCCGCGAGTCCGCCGCGCTCAAGAGTCCGCGCGCCACCTTCTCCGGCGAGGCGAACAGCTTGTTCTTCGGCAGGTGCGCCGTCATCGGCGTGTCGACGAAGCCCGGCTTCACCGTCACCACCGCGACGTTGGACTTCATCAGCCGGTTGCGCAGGCCCTGGAGGAAGACGTTGAGCGCGCCCTTCGACGCGCCGTACACGTAGTTGCTCTGCCGGCCGCGGTCGCCCGCAACCGACGAAATCACCACCAGCGTGCCGGCCTTCTGCGCCTCGAAGCGGTTGGCCAGCACCGTCAGCAGCGACACCGCGCTCAGGAAGTTGGTGCGCAGCACCGCCTCCGTCGCCGTCCACGAGCGCTGCGCCTCTGCCTGGTCACCCAGCACGCCGTGCGCCAGCACTACGCCGTCCAGCCCGTCCAGCGCCGTGTACGCGGCCTCCACCAGCGCCTCGTGGGTGTCGAAGTCGTTCAGGTCCACCACCTGCGACGCGACGTTGGCCGCGCCGCGCGTGGCGGCGTCCTTCGTCACCGCGTCGAGGTTCGCCGCGTTGCGGCCAGTCAGGTACAGCGAGGCCCCGCGCGCGGCCAAGAGCCGCACCGTCGCCTGGGCAATGGCGCTGGTGGCGCCGAGGACGAGCACTTTCTTCATGGGGAGCGAATCTCGGAAAGAAGGTCAGCGGACAGGGAAGAGGGCAGGGACGCCGGATTCACCCGCCGCCAGAATGACGAGGAGAACGACGGGTCCACGTACTGCATGAAGCGCTCACGTTGCGGGAAGTACGCCGCGAAGTGCTCCGGGCTCATCCGGGCGTCCTTCGCCGGGTACACCGCGCCGCCCGCCTGCCGTGTCAGCCGGTCCAAATCTTCCACCAGCTTCCACGTCTTCTCGCCGCGGTTGGCGAAGTCCATGGCCAGCGTCACGCCCTCTCGCGGGAAGGACAGCCACCCCGGCGAGGGAATGTCACCGAACGTCTTCAGCACCGACAGGAAGCTGGGCAGTCCGCCGCGCGCGCTGCGCTCCAGGATTTCCTTCAGCGCGTCCTTCGCGGTGGCGTAGGGCACCACGCACTGGAACTGGAGGAAGCCGCGCCGGCCATAGATGCGGTTCCACCCGTAGATGGCGTCCAGCGGGTAGAAGAACGGGTCGTAGTGCGTCAGCCGCTGCTTCGGCTTGCCGTTCTGCCGGTGGTAGTAGAGCCAGTTGAAGGCGGATACCGACAGCCGGTTGAGGCAGAAGGCCGGCATGTCCATGGGCACCGCCAGCCCCACGCCGTGTGACAGGTGGCTCTTGGCCAGCGGCAGCCCGTCGAACTGCGGCGGCGCGAAGTTGCCCCGGTACAGGAGCCCCCGTCCCAGCTTCTTGCCCCGGGCCAGGCAGTCCACCCACGCCATGGTGAACTCGTAGTCCTTCTCCGACGCGCGGGCCACGTCGAGGAACCCCTCCAGGTTCCCGAACGGCACCGTCTCCTGGAGCACGTACGGGTTGCTGATGGGCTTGAGCTGCACCTCGGCCCACGTGACAAGGCCGGTGAGACCCAGGCCACCAATCGTCGCGCCGTACCAGTCCGGATTCTCATCCGGCGCGCACACCCGGCGGCTGCCGTCCGAGCGCAGCAATTCGAAGCGCCGCACGTAGCGGCCGAAGGTGCCACCCCGGTGGTGGTTCTTCCCGTGCACGTCGTTGGCGATGGCGCCGCCCACCGTCACGAACTTGGTGCCCGGCGTCACCGGAAGGAACCAGCCGCGCGGCGCGGCCAGGCGCAGAATCGTGTCCAGCGACACGCCCGCCTCGCAACGGACCACGCCCGTGGCCGGGTCGAAGGCGATGAAGCGGTCCATCCCCGTGGTGAGCAGCAGCGTGCCATCCGCGTTGAGGCACGAGTCGCCGTAGCTGCGCCCCAGTCCGTGGGGCAGCAGGCTGACGTCCTTCCTGGGCAGCGCGTCCGAGCGCCACGCCAGGGCGTGCGTGCGTTGTTCGACTTGGGGGTAACGCCCCCAGGACTCCCGTGACTTCATCGCGAAAGACCTCTCACGTGGCGGCCCATAGCACCAACGCGCACACGAGCCCTACCGCGTAGCTCACCCGGTCCCTCAGGGCGAAGACGAGCGGGTCCTCGTTCACCAGCCCGCGGTGGGCCAGCAGCCACACCCGGCCCACCCAGTACAGCATCACCGGGCAGATGAGCCACAGCCGCTCCGGGTGGGCGTACAGCGCCGTCACTTCATCGGAGGTGATGTAGAGCGCCAGCACCAGCACGGACACCTGTCCCGAGGCCGCGCCCAGGCTGGCGAGCTGCTCGTAGTCCTGGGCCAGGTAGCCACGGCCATGCGCGGACGCCTCGTTGGTCTGCCGCAGCCGGCGCACCTCGCTCAGGCGCTTCACCAGCGCGAGCGAGAGGAAGAGGAACATGCTGAACATCATCAGCCAGCTGGACGTGGGCACGTTGACCGCGAGCGCGCCGCCGAAGATGCGCACCGTGTACAGCCCGGCCAGCACCAGCACGTCCAACATCACCACCTGCTTCAGCCGCAGCGAGTAGGCCAGCGTCAGCACGTAGTAGGTGCCCAGCAGGGCGGCGAAGGCGGGCGGCAGCAGCAGGCACACCGCGGCGCCGGCCAGCAGCAGCACGGGGGCCAGCATGACGCCGGTGCTCACCGGCAGCGTGCAGGCCGCGAAGGGGCGCTTCTTCTTCGTCGGGTGGCGCCGGTCGGAGTCCAGGTCCAGCAGGTCATTCAGCACGTACACGCTGGAGGCGCACAGGCTGAAGGCCGCGAAGCCCAGCAGCGCCTGGAGCAGCTTGTCCGGCTCGGTGGCCTTGTGGGCGGCCAGCAGCGGCACGAAGACGAGCGCGTTCTTCGCCCACTGATGCACGCGCAGCGCCTTCACCCAGGTGCGGAGGTGGGTGTCGGGGCGCTCGAAGACGCGGTGGACGTCGCGGCCCAGGCCCCGGGCCTGCTTCAGCACCCCGGCCGGCGCGTGGACCACGACGATGCGGCGGCACTCACGCCACAAGGGCAGGTCCACCGTGTCGTTGCCCGCGTAGTCGAAGGTGCCCAGCAGCTCCTTCAGCTTCGCCAGCTTGCGCGCGCCGGACAGGTTCACCGTCGCTTCGCTGGCGACGACGTCGGAGAACAGGCCCAGGTGCGCGGCCACGGCTTCGGCGATGCGCCGGTCCGCCGCGGTGGCCAGCACCAGCCGGCGGCCTCGGGCCTGCTCCTCGCGCAGGTACGCCAGGAGCTCTTCGTGGTAGGGCAGGCTGGCCGCGTCCAGGGCCGCGCGCCGGGCCACCTCCGCCTTGAAGAAGGCCTTGCCCTTGAGCACCCAGAAGGGGGCCAGCAGCAGCAGCCAGGGGGCACGCTTGAAGAGGACCAGCAGGTTCTCGTGCAGCGTGTCCGTGCGCACCAGCGTCCCGTCGAGGTCGACGGCGAGTGGTACGTCCGGAGAGTCCTCGGGGAGGGGCGTTTGGGGAAGCATGGGCAGCGGTGTGACGGAAGCCGTCAAAGGGCGGGCAGGGTAGCGCAGACGCCCTCCGCGCGGAAAAGCCACCTCAGGGCAGGCACGCCAGAACTGCGGTCGGGTGGACGCTCAGTCCAGTCGAGCCACCAAAAGCGTCTGCAAGGGCAGGTGCCGGATGGGGCGGCTGTTCTCGATGCGAAAGCCCGCATCGTCCAGGAAGCCTTCCACCTCGGCGGGCGTGTAGGCGGCCGCGCCGGAGGTGAGGAAGTAGTGCAAGCCAATCAATGGCGCCGCGCTGGTGGGCGTGTCGACACTCTCACGCAGATACTCCAGCACCGCCAGCGTCCCCCGGGGCGCCAGCGAGGCGCGCACCCGCCGCAGCAGGGCCACGTTCTGTGCGGGGGACAGGTGGTGCATCACCTGGAAGAGCATCACCCCGTCATGCGGGCCGCCCAGCTCCGCGGTGAGGATGTCGCCCTCGCGGTGGGTGACGAGGTGGCTCAGCCCCGCCGAGGCGATGATTTCCCGGCCCACGCGGGCGCTGCCTTCCAAATCCAACACCGTGGCCTTCAGGCCCCGGTTGCGCAGACACAGCTCGGCGGCGTACCAGCCGTGCGCGCCGCCCAGGTCCAACACCTGCTTCGCACCGCGGGGCAGGGGGATGGCCGCCGCGACCTCCGGGGCCGCCAGCCGCGCCAGCTGGTGCATGGCATGGATGTAGTCGCGCCAGCGCGCGTCGTCGGGCGCGAAGCCGTGGATGTCCACCGCCTGACCGGTGCGCACCACGCCCTCCAGCCCGTTCCACCAATCCCACTGGGCGTAGTTGAACTCCAGGAAGGCGCCCACGTAGCGGGGCGAGCGCGGGTCCAACCAGCGCCTGGCGCGCGGGGCCAGCCGGTAGCGTCCACCGCGCTGGCGCTCCACGGCCTCGCAGGCGATCAGCGCCTCCAGCAGCGTGCGGGTGCCCTCCTGGGACAGCTTCAGCCGCTCGGCCAGCGTCTCCGCGGACACCGGTCCGTCCGTCAGGGCCTCATAGACGCCCAGCCGCGCGCCGGCCATCAGCGTGCGCGACGCCATCATCCCGAAGAAGGCCTGGGCCACCGGCTGTGGGGCCAGGTTGAGCCAGTCCGCCACGCGCTCCAGCAGGTTGTCCGCCTTGAGCCCCAGCCTCATGCGTGTGCTCCTAACGCCTGCGCCTGTACCCAGCCACGGCGGCCAGGCCCACGACGAGGAGCGCGGCCTGGGCACCCAGCACGCAGCCTTGCTGGTCTGCCTGGCGCACGCCAGTGTAGCGACAGAGCCCGTCATCGCAGGTGAAGCGGGGGGAGCAGTCCCGGGTGCTGCGGCAGGACGTATTCACCCTGCCTGTACTGTCGTCGCCCTCGGGGTTGTCCCGGTCCGCGCCGCCCTCGCCCACGGAGGCGTCGGGGAGGCCCGCGTCGAGCCCACCGTCGGATTGGGCCATGGCCCCCAGCGGCAGCAGGAGGGGAAGGCAGGCCAGCAGGCGGCGCAGGTGAGAGCGGAAGGGAGACATCGGGGCCGCCACCCTAACCGCCTGGAGGGACGGATGCATCCTCCGCGGTGGCAGGAGCACCCGGGGGCAGATTGTCTGACCCTTCCCTTCGCATCTGGTACGGTACGCCCCGCGATGGCACCCCGAATCCTCGTCGTCGATGACAATCAGGAGCTGTTGTCCCTCCTCACGCAGCTCTTCGAGGAGGCGGGCTACGAGGTCCTGGGTGCGAGCCGCGGCAAGCAGGCGGTGGAGCTGGCCAAGGCCCAGCCTCCGGCGGCGGCCGTGCTCGACATCTTGCTGCCCGACATGATGGGGTACCACCTCGCGGACGCGCTGCGGAAGGACAACCCCCAGCTCCCGCTCCTCTTCATCACCGGCGTCTTCAAGGGTGGCAAGCACGCCGTCGAGTCGCGCACCAAGTACCAGGCCGCCGGCTACTTCGAGAAGCCCTTCGAGGCCCAGAAGCTGCTCGAGGCGATGACGAAGGTGCTGCCTCCGGAGAAGCCCTCCGCTTCGGCCGCGTCGCTCCAGGACGCCTTCGAGGTGGAGCTGGACATCGACGTGGAGGAGGAGGGCCCGCAGGACGCCATGGAGCTGACCGGCCGCATCAAGGTGACGGGCGGCGGCAACATCACGGCGGAGATTCGCGGCGCCAACCTCACGGCCAGCCCCATGCAGAAGGTGCCGGCCACCCACGTGCGCCCGCCCACGCCAGGACGTCCGCCGGACCCGCCGCCCGCGGGCGCGCCGGGCAGCCGTCGTGGCGAAATCCGGGACAACCTGCCCTCGCTCCTCACCGCCTTCTATCTCTCCCGCGAGACGGGTGAGCTGGGCGTGCAGAAGGGCAAGGTGAAGAAGGTCGTCTACTTCGAGAAGGGCACGCCGGTGTTCGCCCTCTCCAACCTGCTCGCGGACCGCTTCGGCCAGTTCCTCGTCCGCGTGGGCAAGATCAAGCCGGAGCAGCTCCAGGACGCGTCGGCGGTGGCCGCGCAGTCCAACCGCCGCACCGGCGACGTGCTGGTGGAGCGCGGGCTGCTCAAGGACACCGAGCGCCTCTATTACGTGGGCCAGCAGGTGAAGGCCGTCATCTATTCGCTCTTCGCGTGGGATGAAGGCTCGTACGTGCTGAGCTTCCGGGAGAAGGCGAGCGCGGAGTCCATCAAGCTGGACCTGCACCCGGCCAACCTCATCGTTCGGGGCATCAAGAAGCTCTACAAGCCGGAGCGCCTGCGGCGTCTGCTCCAGCCAGAGGACCGCCTCATCCCCGCCGTGGCTCCGGCCTACCAGCTCAACGAAGTGGAGCTGGAGCGGTGGGAGGCGGAGCTGCTGCCGAAGATTGACGGCAACCGCACCGTGGCGGAGTTGCTGGCGTTCGCCAACCGCCCCGAGCACGTCGTCTACGGCTTCCTGGTGGCGATGATGTCGCTGGGCATCCTGGACAAGCGCAGCTAGCCGCCGCGCTGTCCGTCCCCGCCGTCACGGGCGGGACGCTGTACCAAGGGGCTCAGCCGCCGACGAGCCGCGAGCCCATCCAGAACAGGCCCAGCGCGCAGGAGCCCACGGCCACCGCGCGCTGCACCCAGAGGGTGATTCGCGCGTTCAGCCGAGCGATGCCCTCCGCGAAAATCAGCCCCACCACGCCCATGCCGATGAGGATGCCCAGCGCGAAGCCGGGCAGGTACATCCACGCGGCCATGCTCATGCTGCCGCCCACCAGCAGCGGGGGCAGGGCCAGCAGCAGCGAGCGCACGCCGCTGACGGCCATCAGCGCGCCCGCAGTGGTGCTCACCGTGTGCACGTGCTGGTGCGGCTCCTGGGTGTGGCCGGGCAGGTGCGGGTGACCGTGGTCCAGGCTGCTGGGGAACAGCAGGGCGGCCACCGCGAGGGCCACCAGCACGGCGCCGCCGAAAATCTCGGCCCAGCGCTCGAAGGTCTCTGAAAGGCCCACGCCCGCCAGGATGCAGAGCGCGGCGATGCCGCCCAGCATGACGGCGTGTCCCAGCGCGAAGCGCACGGCGGTGGCGATGGCGGCGCGGCGCCGGCCTCCCCCCAGGGTGCCGAGGGTGGCCATGGCGGCGCAGTGGTCCGGGCCCACGGCGTGGAGCATGCCTTGGGACAGGCCAAGCAGGAAGGCGAGGAGAATGGGCTGCACGACGCGGCACCCTAGCCGTGCTTCAATCGGGAGGCCAGCAGGAGAGGAGAACCGACCCTTCATGAGGATGACCACCCGACGGCTGTCCGCCGTCATGCCGCTCGCGCTCTGTCTGCTTCTGTCGCCTGGCTGCGACAAGGGGCCCGACCAGCTCCGGGACGCGGAGAAGTCCTACCGCGAGCTGATTGACCGCCGCGTGTCTCCCCTGGACCCGGCATGGGACCCCGTCATCAACGCCTTCGAGGCGATTCCCAAGGACTCCAAGGCCCGTCCGGAGGCGGAGCAGCGGATCGCCACCATTCGACGCTTGCGGGGAAAGCTGCCGCCGCGCCCCCTGGCCACGCCGGGGGCCACGGGCCCCGGGACGTCGGAGGTGGATGCCAGGCGCGCCGCGTGTGAGGCCCTGGCCATCCGGCTGGGCCAGACGCCGGAGGGCGCGGACCGGGAGCCCTTGCACCAGGCGCTGACCGAGTGCCGCAAGGCGCTGGTCCGGCTGGAGGCGCACAGCCATCCGCCCGGGGAGCATGGGCATGACCATGGTGGTGAAGCGGGGCATCCCGCCCACTGACGGGGCGCTGTCGCTGGACGTTGAGTGGCGCGGGCTTTGTGATTAATGAGCCCGCATGCCCATGCCCCAAGCAGGTGACCAGGCCCCCGCGTTCCAGCTCCCCGACCAGGATGGAACCCCGGTATCGCTCGCGCAGTTCGCGGGCCGGAGTGTCGTCCTCTACTTCTATCCGAAGGACGACACCCCCGGATGCACCGTGGAGGCGTGTGGCTTCCGCGATGAGCACTCCGCGCTGGAGGCCGCGGGCGCGGTGGTGCTGGGCGTGTCCGCGGACAGCACCGCGAGCCACCGGAAGTTCGCGACCAAGTTCAACCTGCCCTTCCCGTTGCTGGCCGACGTGGACCACGCGCTGTCCGAGGCTTACGGCGTCTGGGGCGAGAAGTCGCTCTATGGCCGCAAGTTCCTGGGCATCACCCGGGCCACGTTCCTCATTGGCCCGGATGGCGTGCTGAAGCAGGTGTGGCCCAAGGTGAAGGTGAACGGCCACGTCGCCGAGGTGCTGGCCGCGCTGAAGGGCGATGCCCCGGCGGCGGACGGTGCTGAGAAGAAGCCCGCCGCGAAGAAGGCGCCCGCGGGGAAGAAGGTCGCCACCGCGAAGAAGGCTCCGGCGGGCAAGACTGTCTCGGGGAAGACCGCTGCAGCCAAGCGGGTGCCGGCGAAGAAGGCGGCTCCGGCCGCCAAGGCGCCTCGTGCGGCAAGGAAGGTCGCGGCTGCGGCGAAGAAGGCTCCCGCGGCGAAGAAGTCCGTGGCGGCGAAGAAGTCCGTGGCGGCGAAGAAGGCCCCCGCGGCGAAGAAGCCTGGCGCCGGCAAGAAGAAGGCGTCCGTGAAGGCGCCCGCGAAGAAGGCCGCGGCGGCGAAGAAGGCCACCAGGAGGTAGCGCTCCGGGCGGCTCAGGGCGGACGCAGTCCCAGACGTCCTCCATCGAGCAATCCCCGGCGGGCCCGGAGGCACCGCCAGCCCGCGGCCTGGAAGTGGGCTTCCTCGACGAAGAAGCAGCCCTCAGCGGAGCGGGCGCCGGGAGCGCTGAAGAGGGCTGCTCCCGGCCGCCGCTGGGGCTATATGTGGAGTCCGTGCGGTCCGTCGTCACGCGGACATGGCGTCACCCCGGGGGCTCCATTCCCGGCGTGCCCCATCTTCGGAAAGTACGAGCAACCAGCTTGAAGGGACTCGGAGGAGTCGACATGCGCGAGCGGAATATTCGGCGGTGGGGTTCGGCGGCGGCATTGATGGCGGGCGCGGTTCTGGCTGTGGGCTGCCGGGGCCTTCCGGAGACGGGTGGCAGTCAGCCGGATGAGCCGCGGGGCAACTTTGCCGCCCAGCGCGGTGACCAGCCCGCTGCGATGAAGAACATGGAGGGTGGCGACACCAACACGCCGCTGCCGCCTTGGACGCTGCCGGCGAACCGGGGCTACAACGGCACCATCGACCAGATTGGCTCCAGCATCGACCCGCGCACGGCGAAGAACGACGGCACCCAGGGCCGCTCCATCATCGACGACGCCGGGAAGATGATGGGTGACCAGTACAACGTGCAGGGCGGCGCCGCGTACTCGCCCGCGGCCCAGGGCCTGGGGGGCGAGGACGGCGCGGCGCTGGGTGGCAAGCGCGGTGGCCACTCCAGCGGCTTCAGCCCGCTGGGCTGGCAGGACCGCAGCGGCCCCTATCGCCGCTGAAGTCCGCCCCTTCCATCCGCTCCCGGTGCAGGGCGCCGGGAGCGCGCGTGGCAGTCCGGCCTCCGCGCCTTCAGCGGGAGGCCAGCATCACCTCGGTCGGGTCGCGGCCGGTGAAGGTGCTGACGAGCCCCTCGGCCAGCGCGTGGTGCTCCGGGCTCCCCAGCAGGGCGAGCCGGTCCTCCGCCGGGTGCGCGAAGCGGGCACTGAGCGCGTCCAGCCGCCGGTGCGCCTGCGCGATGCGCTCCCGTGACACGCGACCGGACTCCACCGCCTTCACCAGGGCTTCGATGGCGCGGCGCTGCACGTCCGCGTCGTGGCACACCAGGAACAGGTCCACGCCCGCGAGCGTGCCCTGCACGGTGGCCTCTTCCACGGAGTAGTGGCCGGCGATGGCCTTCATCTCCAGGTCGTCGCTGACGAGCACCCCGTCAAAGCCCAGCTCCTCGCGCAGCACGCCCTGGAGCACGCGCTGACTCATGGTGGCGGGCACGCCCGGGTCCAGCGCGTCGAAGAGGACGTGCGCCGTCATCAGGGACGCCAGCCCCGCCTGGGCGAAGGCGCGGAAGGGCACCAGCTCCACGCGGCGCAGCCGCTCCATGTCATGCGGCAGCCGCGGCAGCGTCAGGTGGCTGTCGGTGGTGGTGTCGCCGTGACCGGGGAAGTGCTTGCCACACGAAGCCACGCCGCCCGCCTCCAGGCCCCGCGCGAGCGCCACGCCCAGCCGCGCCACTTCCTCCGCCTCGCGGCTGAAGCTGCGGTCGCCAATGACGGGGTTGTCCGGGTGGGTGTCCACGTCCAGCACCGGCGCGAAGTCCCAGTCGAAGCCCAGCGCGCGCAGCTCATACGCCAGCAGCCGGCCCACGCGCTCCACCTGGGCTGCGTCGCCGCGCTGTCCCAGCTCACGCATGGGCGGCAGCGCGGTGAAGGGCTCGCCGCGAAGCCGGGCCACGCGGCCTCCCTCCTGGTCCACCGACAGGATGAAGGGCCGGCCCGCGCGTGTCTTCACCGCGTGGCACAGCGCGGCCGTGTCCGCGGCGCTGCCCACGTTGCGCTTGAAGAGGATGGCGCCGTAGATGCCGTCATCCATCAGCGCGGCCAGCTCGCTGTCGATATGAGTGCCGGGAAAGCCCACCATGAAGAGGCGGGCACAGTCGCGGTAGAGGGCGGAGGTGGTCGTCACGGCGCGCAGTCTGGCAGAAGCCGGGGGCTGGGCGCTCGGGAGGAACACCGTGCCCCAGAATGCGTCGGCTGCCTGCCAGGCCGCAGGGCGGTGAGGCGCGCTACTGGAGGATGGCTCCCTGGGCGAAGCGCTTCACCACCCCCAGCAGGTCGTCCAGGGAAAAGGGCTTGGGCAGGAAGGCCGCGCAGCGCAGGTGCTTCCAGTAGTCCGGCGGGCTGGCGCTCATCATCACCACCGGGATGTCGCGCAGCAGGGGACTGCGCTCCATCGCCTCCAACAGGGCCGGGCCGTTCATCACCGGCATCATGTAGTCGAGCAGCACCAGGCAGGGGCGCTCCTCGGCCATCCGCTCCAAGGCCTCCTTCCCATTGAGCGCGATGGCGGTCCGGTAGCCTTCGTCGTTCAGGAGGTCGCGCATGGCCTCGACGATGCCGAACTCGTCATCGACGATGAGGATGGGGCCCATGCCTACGTCCCCTGGCGCCCGCCGCCGGGACGCCGGGGCTCGGACCACGTGGTCGACCGTGGCAGGCCGCTCATCATCGCCTCGACATCCGTGAAGGTGTCCGCCACCTCCATCCCCGTCGTGTGGATGCGCAGCTCGCGCAGGGCGGTGTCGTGCGGGCTGTTGCGCAGCTTCAGCACCGAGACGAAGCGGCGCAGCTGGGAGTTCAGCTCCACCTGGCGCAGGAAGAGGACGTTCTCCGCCACCATGGAGATGCCCTTCATCGGGAAGGTCACCTCCGCGCCGAACGCGGAGGTCAGCTCGACGGAGTAGAGCAGCGTCACGCCGCGCATGCGGCACTCGTTGACCAGCGCGGCCAGGAAGCGCGACACACGGGGCTGCCGGATGGCCGCCCTGCGGAGCGCGTCGTAGCCGTCCAGGAAGAGCCGGCGCACGCCGTGCGTCCGGATGATGTCCAGCAACTGCACGCCCAGCTTGTCCAGCAGGTTCTCCGTGGGCGGCCGGAAGCTGACCTCGAAGTCGCCTCGGTCGATGAGGGGCTTCAGGTCGAGCCCGATGCCCGCCGCCTGCGTCACCATCCGCTCGGGGGAGTCGTAGAAGGCGAAGTAGTGCACGCGCTCACCCCGCCGGGCGCCTTCCGCGAGGAAGTTCAGCCCCAGCAGCGTCTTGCCGCCGCCCGACGGCCCCAGGAGGATGGTCGTCGAGCCCTGGGGCACGCCCCCGGTCAGCATCGCGTCCATCCCGGGGATGCCGAACGCGCACTTCGCGTCCAGCGGCGGCCCCGGCGGAGGCCCGGACTCCGCGAGCGTCTCCAGGCGGGGATAGATGACGAGGCCATCCTCGGTGATGTCGAAGCTGTGCTTGCCCAGCAGATAGGGGCTGCCCCGGAACTTGCGCACCAGCAGCTCGCGCACGGCACGCGCGCCGAACAGGCGCTGCCGGAGCAGCAGCAGCCCATCCACCATGGTGTGCTCGGCGCGCAGGCCCTGGCCGCGGCCGGTGGTGAGGATCAGCGTCGTGCAGCCCATGAGGCCCGTCACCACCTGGAGACCGTGGATGAACTTCTTGAGGGCCTGCTGCGACGGCGCCACCTCCTCCGCGGCCACCAGCCCATCCAGTACGAGCAGCGTGGCCTGGTGGTTCTTCGTCTCCTTGCGGATGAGCTCCGCCAGCGCGTCCAACCCACCCTGCTCCAGCACCGTGAAGGCGCTCAGGTAGGTGATGGCGTCGGGCAGCAGCGTGGGGTCGAAGTAGGACAGCGAGGAGAGGTTGCCGACCAGCTCCGTGTGCGACTCCGCCAGCAGCGTCAGGTAGAGCACGCGCCCGCCGTGGCGCTTCACGTGGTGGAAGCTCACCTGGTTGGCGAAGATGGTCTTCCCCGAACCCGGGAGGCCCATCAGCATGTAGGTGCGGGCCTTGCGGAAGCCGCCGTGCAGCACGGTGTCAAGGCCTGGAATGCCCGTGGATATCCGTTCCGCCACGCGTGGAGTGCCTTCGGTCATTTCGCGTTCCCTTTCCTGGGCCCGGCCCGAGTGTGGCCCCACCGGA
Source organism: Myxococcus sp. AM009 (assembly GCF_013372605.1). NCBI lineage: Bacteria > Pseudomonadati > Myxococcota > Myxococcia > Myxococcales > Myxococcaceae > Myxococcus > Myxococcus sp. AM009. The sequence goes on along the minus strand of NZ_JABXEP010000027.1, from coordinate 15,689 downwards.
ATGATTGGGAGCAGTGCGCTCGCCTTCTCAGGGGAACACTTCTTGCCACAGCGCCTCTTCCGAACTGCCGCTGAAGCGCACGGCCCCAGCGGCATTCAACAGAGGTGGAGTGCCTCAGAATCCGCGCTGCACCGTCCGCGCGGTGCCGCCCGCGGGGCCAGCGCCGCTCGCGATGCGATACCAGCTCACACCGTCCGTTGAATAGCGGAACCCGAATGCATAGGCGTTCCACGGCGTATACGCGAGCGGCTGCGCGGCGAGGTTCCAGCGATACCGGTAGTTGTTGCCTACCCGACCTTGATAGGCCAGCCAGTGGTGCTGCGTGGCCGCGCCGTCCACGCTGAACGCCACCTGCGCCTGGAGGAGCTCCGGACGCGCGGTGGCGGCATCCGTCACGCCGGGCACGTACACGTCCGCGTCCACGAACTTGCAGGCGCGCTCCATGACGTAGCTGTCGATGACGATGGGGTCCGCCAGTCCGTCGCGGTGCTCGCAGTCGCGCGCGAAGCTGCCGCCCCAGTCACCGGCCCAGGCCACCGCGGACGGTGACTGCGCCTCCACGGGGAAGACATAGTTCTGGCCATGGTTGCTGTCGTACTTCGCCGCGCAGGTGCGGCCGGAGGTGAAGAACCACGTCTCCACGCTCGTGGCGTCCGAGGGCACCGTCACCTCGAAGGGCTTGTTCACGAACGACGTGCTGCCCGTGGCCTGCTTCACGCTGCCGCTGAAGAGCTGGCCGCTGGGGAGGAAGCGGACGTAGGCCAGCGTGTCCCACGCCTGCTGGCCGGCGTAGGTGCTGTGATGGCAGTCCGTCATCCGGTACAAGTCATAGTCGACGACGAGCGTGCCGCCGCGGACGATGGCGCCGTGCTGTGTGTGCGTCCAGCCGGTGAGGAAGCGCACCGTGGCGGTGGGCGTGGTGAGCGGCGCCTGCTGTGACGCCGTGGCGCTGGCGGACGTCTCCTCCTGCCACGGAGCGCCACCACAGGCCGCCATCAGCGGCAACGCGAGGGCCAGGGATTTCCAGACAGACGTCTCCATGCGGGGCACTCCAGGAAGCGGGGATGTCGCCACTTACCAGGACTTCCTGTCGCATGCGCTGCCGGTCGCCCGCCCTGTCAGGGGGCGGGCGGTTTCACGGCGGACCGCTGGGGGAGCGAGCAGGCTCCCAGGGCGGGCCCTCCTGTCGAGCGTCAGGGCCTCAGAAGCAGGACGCCGCGTCCTCGGCGTAGAAGTCCGCCGAAAACGTCGTTGTCTGGGCGCAGCCCGGGCGCGAGGCCGTCACGTACAGGGTGAAGTAGCCCACCGAGGTGGCGGAGAGGACGACGTACGAGCCCGTGTTGTTGTGCAGCGAGGCGTAGTTGCTGGACCAGGTGTACGTCACGCCGCTCTCCGGGCTGGGGATGGAGTAGCGCCCGTAGGGGTGGCTCGACGGGTAGCACACGCTGATGTTCTCGGTGATGCTCTTCCGGGCCGGAGCACAGGACGTGGGGCCGCAGGTGCGCGTGACGCCATCACACGTCACGGATTTGGTGGTGGAGCGGCAGTCCCCCAGGAGGCTGCCGCACTGAATCGACGTGCCGCCCGGACACGCGAGCGTCACGGTGCAGGCGTTGAACGCCTGCACGTCGCCCGCCGTGTCGCCGGAGGACTCAAGCACCGGCGCCGGACCTTCTTCAATGCGCTGCTCCTCGGGCCCGCCACAGCCAATGGCGAGGAGGGTGGTGGCCAGCAGGGCGAGGGAGATACGGATGGGGGACATGGGGGCTCCAGGCAAGGGACAGGCACAGCTGCTTTTCGGTAAAAACGAGATTTTCACAGAAAGTGTGACAAGCATCCAGTGAGAGCGGCCAGGTGGGGTGGTGGCTTCACTTGTCCTGGCTTCGGCGGGTGTGCCGTGCCATGGGGCCCCGAATGGACTTCTCATCGCTCGCGCTGGCTCCTCCCCTGCTCCAGGTCCTGGAGGAGCTCGACTTCAAGTCGGCCACGCCCATCCAGGCGCAGAGCATCCCGGTGCTGCTCCAGGGCAGGGACCTGGTCGGTCAGGCGCAGACGGGCAGCGGGAAGACGGCGGCCTTCGCGCTGCCGCTGCTCCAGAAGGTCCAGTTGCAGCACCGCAAGGTGCAGGCGCTGGTGCTGTGCCCGACGCGCGAGCTGTGCGCGCAAGTGGCGGGGGAGATCCGCAGGCTGGGGCGGCGGCTGCCTGGGCTCCAGGTGCTGGTGCTCGCGGGAGGCCAGCCCATCCGTCCGCAGTTGGAGGCGCTGGAGAAGGGCGCGCACCTGGCGGTGGGGACGCCGGGCCGGGTGATTGACGTGCTGGACCGGGACGCGCTGGAGACGCGGCAGCTGTCCACGGTGGTGCTCGACGAGGCGGACCGGATGCTCGACATGGGCTTCCGCGAGGACATGGAGCGCATCCTCGGGGCCATGCCGCCGCGGCGGCAGACGGTGCTCTTCTCCGCCACCTTCCCGCCGGACATCGAGGCGCTGAGCCGCGACTTCCAGCGTCAACCCGTCCGCGTCACGGTGGAGAGCACCACCGCGGGGCCCGACATCCAACAGGTGCGCTACGACTGCGAGCCGGCGGAGAAGCAGGCCCTGCTGCTGCGCATCCTCCGGCACTACCAGCCGGCGTCCGCCATCGTCTTCTGCAACCTCAAGGCGACGGTGGTGGAGCTGAAGAAGTCGCTCTCCGCGTCGGGCGTCAGCGTGGACGGGCTCCAGGGGGACTTGGAGCAGTTCGAGCGGGACCGGGTGATGGCGAAGTTCCGCAACCAGAGCACGCGGGTGCTCATCGCCACGGACGTGGCGGGGCGCGGCATCGACGTGGAGGCGCTGGACGCCGTCATCAACTTCGACCTGCCGATGCAGGCCGAGCCCTACGTGCACCGCATCGGCCGCACCGGACGGGCGGGGCGCGCGGGGCTGGCCGTCTCCATCGTCGCGCCTCGGGATGGCCGCAAGGTGGACGACATCCAACTGGCCACCGGGGTGAAGCTGGAGCGCGGGGACGTGGAGTCGCTGCCCTCGGCGGACCCGCGCAACGCGGTGTCCCTGGAGTCGACGTGGGACACGCTCTACATCTCCGCCGGACGCAAGGACAAGCTGCGGCCCGGGGACGTCCTGGGCGCGCTCACGGGCGAGGCGGGCGGGCTGGAGGCGACCGACGTGGGCAAGATTGAAATCCAGGACCACGTGGCCTACGTCGCCGTCGCCCGGCGCGTGTCGCGGGTGGCCTTCCAGCGGCTGAGCGAAGGCCGCATCAAGGGCCGCCGGTACAAAATCGAGCGCGTGAAGTAGGCCGGGCGGCTCACGCGGCGCCGCGCAGGGACATCTCCTCGCGGAAGGCCTGGATGACCTCCTCCTCCGTGGGCAGCTCGCCGCGGCGCTTCTCCATCAGCTTGGAGAGGACGGCGACGTAGGCCTCGCCGAACAGCGTGGTGAGCGCGGTGGCGGTGGTGGCGGAGATGAGCGCGCCAAGCGCCGTGCCCGGGCCGGGGACGAGCTTCAGCAGGCCGGACACGATGGACTGGCCGGTGAATGTCGCGCCCAGGCCGGTGATGCCCGCGCCCACCAGCGTGGAGAGGAAGGCCTCCGTCAGCGGGAGGCCAAAGACGCTACTCACCCCCGCCAGCATTCCGACCTGCGTGGGGACGAGCAGGGCGGCGTCGGCGAAAGGGATGGGCACGGCTCCAATGAGGCCGGCGGCGACCGCGGCGCTGGCGACGATGCCGTGGGCGCGCTTGCGCTTCTGGCCAATGCTCACGCGCTGGGCGGCGGCGAAGGCGTTGCGCTGGGCTTCTGGAACCAGCTCCATGGTGAGCTCGACGAGCTCCACCAGGCCCTTGGGCTGGAGCGTGTGGCCCTCGTCGTCCGTCTCCTGGAGCGCGCGCACGCGCATGACGTTGCGGGCCATGGGCAGCAGCTTCTGCACCTCCGCGCGGAGGCCCTGGTCGCTGCGGGCCTTCGTGACGACGACGACCACCGGCATGTGCCGCGCGAGCATCTCCGCCGCCTTCACGTCACCATCCTCCACGCGGCGCGAGTCCTCGCTGATGCACAGCCAGGCGCAGTGCAGGTGGCGCGTGGCGTCCGCGTCCTTGGCGCGCGCGGCCACCAGCTCCTCCAGCAGCTTCAGCGTCTCTTGAAAGGCGCCCAGCTCCAGGCCGCGGGTGTCGAGGATGCTGACGGGGATGCCGTCCTTCGTGTACTCGCGCGTCTCCTTCGTGACGGGGCGGCCCTGGCCGGTGTCCGCGATGCGGCCGTGGAACACCGCGTTGACCAGCGTGCTCTTGCCCACGCCGCTGCGGCCCGCGATGACGATGTTGACCCGGCCGCGCTTGCGGAAGGCCTCTTCGACCTGCTTGCGAATCTCCTCCGCCAGATGGATGTCCATGGACCGCCGCCGCCTCCTTCGGTGAGTCCTCCCGCATCAGGGGAGGGAGCCCCAGCGTAGCGGAAAGCCTCCGCGCGCCGGCGGTGGACCGGCGGGGCGAGCGGGCAGGGGAGCCCTGTCGGGCCTGCTCGCCCGGCGCGGCCAGCCAGGACAGGGAGCACACACACGGGCGCCGGCCCCGCCTTGCCGTGTCAATGCGCGGTCCTCACTCCTTTACCCACAAAGGAGCAGAACTCGCATGCGCGCACTCAGCTACCAGGGGCCGTACCAGGTTCGGGTGAAGGACAAGCCGGACCCTCGCATCGAGCACCCGCAGGACGCGGTGCTCAAGGTCACGAAGACGGCCATTTGTGGTTCGGACCTGCACCTGTTGCACGGCCTCATCCCCGACACGCGGGTGGGCTGCACGTTCGGCCACGAGTTCGCGGGCGTCGTGGAGGAGGTGGGCCCGGGCGTGACCAGCCTCAAGCCGGGTGACCGGGTGGTGGTGCCCTTCAACATCTCTTGCGGCGCTTGCTTCTATTGCAAGAAGGGCCTGACGGCGTGTTGTGAGAACTCCAACCCGTCCAGCGACGTCGCGGGCGGCGCGTTCGGCTTTTCGCACACCACGGGTGGCTACGACGGCGGGCAGGCGGAGTACGTGCGCGTGCCCTTCGCCAACGTGGGGCCCATGAAGATTCCGGAGGACATGGACGAGGAGGACGTCCTCTTCCTCAGCGACATCTTCCCCACCGGCTACATGGGGGCGGAGATGGGAGGCATCCAGCCGGGGGACACGGTGGTGGTGTTCGGCGCGGGCCCGGTGGGCCTCTTCGCCATGAAGAGCGCGTGGTTGATGGGCGCCGGCCGCGTCATCGCGGTGGACCTGCAGGACTACCGGCTCGACTTCGCCCGGAAGTTCGCCCACGTGGAGACGCTGAACTTCAAGGACGTGGACATCGTCACCGCCATCAAGGAGACCACGGAGGGCCGGGGCGCCGACGTGAGCATCGAGGCGGTTGGCTGCGAGGCCGAAGGCTCGCTCCTGCAGCGCGTGCTGGGCCTGGGGCTGATGGCCGAGGCGGGCACCACCACGGCGCTCAACTGGTGCATGCACGCCACCCGGAAGGGCGGTGTCATCTCCGTGGTGGGGGTGTACGGGCCGCCGTGGAACCTGGTCGACATCGGCACGGCGATGAACAAGAACCAGACGCTGCGGCTGGGCCAGTGCAACGTGAAGCGCTACATGCCGCACCTGCTGGAGCACATCCGCAAGGGGCGCGTGGACGCCAAGGGCATCATCACCCACCGCTTCAGCCTGGAGGACGCGCCGAAGGCGTATGACCTCTTCTCCAAGAAACAGGACGGCTGCATCAAGTGCGTCCTCTCCCCGCATGGCCATGCCTGAGTGGAAGGAGCCCACCATGAACCCGAACGCGCGAAACATCCCCGGCTACGGCGTGGACGCCGACCCGAAGAACCGCCCCGGCTTCCCCAAGGAGGAGTCACCTCAGCTGCGCGGCGACGCGCGGGGCACGCCGTCCCGCCAGCAGTCGGACGTGGCGGTGTTCAAGCACGGGCAGCCCGCGCGGAAGATGCCGCTGGTGTTCGGCACGGCCCAGCCGCCCCAGGGCGTCTCCGGCGTGCTGCGCCGCCTGGCCTACAAGTACCCGGACCACTGGACGCGGCACTGGATGATGTTGCTGCTGGCGGACCGCGTGGACGTGGCCGAGCACAAGCTGCGGAGGGGCCTTCCACGTCTCGCGGCGGGTGCGGCGGTCGTCCTCGTCGGCGGCGTCTTGATGCGCCGGCTCCGGGCCTGACGCCGGCTACTTGCGCAGCAGCGTGCCTTCAAAGAAGAACGCCAGGCACGCGGCCAGGATGAGCCAGGTCCACAGCGGCACGGTCGGCTTGTCCGCGTCACCCGTGGAGGCCTTCACCGTCTCTTCTCCGAAGTAGGCGGTGAGGGTGTCCATGGGCACACGGCCCAGGTCGCTCTCGGAGGGCTCGAGCACGGCGGCGAAGGACAAGTCGGACTGCACCTTCCCGTCCGCGCCCAGCACCGAGTACACGCCCGGCTCCGTCACCGGCCCGGCCACCAGCGCGCCCTCCGGCTGCTCCTTCACGGCGACCTCGCTGCCGTCCGGCGCGCGCACCGAGGACACCTTCCGCGCGCCTTCCGGACGCAGCGTGGCGCTTTCGCCCACGCGCACGCGCACCTCCTCGCGCTCGTCCAGGGAGCCGGTGAGGTAGGCGGCGAAGCGCTGCATCAGCGGCAGGAAGGACGTGCGGATGGAGAAGTCGCTCCAGTCGCGGTCCACCGTGCTGGTGAGCAGCGCCACGCGCCCCTTGCCCTTGCGCGCCACGGCCACCGCCGGCGCGCCGTCCTCGTACGTGGCCAGCACCTGGCTGGCGCCGGCCGCGCCCGGAGAGTCCGCCTCCAGCAGCATGTACTTGTAGAAGCGCGCCCCCACGAGCCCCTCCTCCGCCTGCCCCGTGAAGGGCGAGAAGAGGACGTGCTCCACGGAGACCTGCGCCAGCCGCGCGCTCTTCGTGTCCGCGTCCGGGTCATCGCGCTCGGCGCTGGTGCGCACCAAGCGCAGCGGACGCGGCAGCACCGGGCCCAGCCGCTGGTTGTAGGCCTCCGGGTTCACCCGGTCGCCCATGCTGATGAAGAGGCCGCCGCCGCTCTCCACGAAGGCCGCCAGCTTCTGGGCCTCGTCGGCGCCAGGCGCGGGCACGTTGAGCAGCAGCACCAAATCGTAGGTGGAGAAGTCCTCGCGCAGGCCCACCTCCGCGTCGCGCGTGGCCACCTCCACCGGAGAGCCCGGCGCGGTGAGGGCCGCGTCCACGAAGAAGGCCTCGTCCCGGTAGCGCGTCGCGTGGGGCGAGCCATTCACCACCAGCGCCTTCAGCGCGCGTGGCACCGGCAGCACGAAGGAGCGCCGGTCATCCTCCACCAGCGCGTCCGGCGCCAGCGTCACCTGCCCCAGCACCGTGCCGCCCTGCGGGAAGCGCACGGTGAGCGCCTTCTGCGTCGTGCCGCCCGGGGGGAGGTCCACGAAGCCCTTGGCCAGCGTGGACTCGCCCACGCGCACCGTGGCCTCCAAATCCTTCACCGGCTCCGCGCCGAAGTTGCGCACCGTGAAGGTGAACTGGAACGTGCGCGGGCCGGCCTGCAGCGCGGGCTCCACCTTGAGGTCGACGATGGCGCGGTTGTTCAGCACCTCGTGGCCCTCGGCCGCGTCGCGCAGCACCACCTCCGGCTTCACGGGCGCGCCCGTGGGGCCCTTCACCGTGGGCGGCGGCGCCTCCAGCCGGAAGGCGGAGGCCGTCATGTCGGAGACCAGCACCAGCCGCTTGGCCGGCATGGGGTTCTCCTCCAGCGCGCGGGCCGCCAGGTCCAGGCAGCGCGACAGGTCCGCGGCGCCGTGCGTGGCCTTCGCTTCATCCACCAGCGAGCGCAGCCGGCCGCGGTCGAAGCCCGGCGGCGGCGGCGCGGCGGGGGACTGCGTGCACACCAGCACGGTGGCGGGCTCTTCGGGCAGCAGGTCCTTCAGCGCGTCGCGGGCCTCGTCGCGGGCGCGCTCGAAGAGCGGCGTGCCGTCCGACCAGCGCATGGACAGCGACGCGTCCAGGATGATGGCGGTGGCCGCGGGGCCCTTCACCACCTGCGCGGCGGCCGCGTCGCGCGTCAGCTCCGGGCGGGCGAGGGCGATGGGGATGGCCAGCAGGATGAGCGTGCGCAGCGCGTACAGCAGCAGGCGCTTGAGCTTGAGGCGGCTGGCGGTGCGCTTCTGGCTGCGCATCACGAAGGCCAGCGGCCCGAAGGGGTGCGGCCGGGGACGGCGCCGGTCGAACAGGTGCACCAGCAGGGGGATGAGGGCGCCCAGCGCGCCCAGCAGCATCCACGGATTGCCGAAGGTCACCGGCGCCTCCCGCGCCGCGACAGGTACCGCAGCAGCACGTCATCCAGCTTGTCGTCCGTGCGCACCAGGTCGTAGTCCACGTCCGCCTCGGCGCACGCGGCCTTCACGCTCGCCAGGAAGCCGTTGAACTCCTCCAGGTAGCTCTCCTTGATTTCGCGCGGGTTGACCTCGACGCGGCCCTGGCCCTCCATGTCGATGAAGAGCGTGGGGTCATCGAAGGGGAACGTCAGCTCCGCCGGGTCCACCAGGTGGAACACGGACACGTCGTTCTTCCGCTGGCGCAGCGCGAGGATGCGGCGCAGGGCGTCCTGGTTCTCATCCAGCAGGTCCGACAGGACGATGACGCTGGAGCGCCGGGGCAGCACCTCCGCCAGGTGGTCCGCCGCGCTGCCCAGGTCCGTGGCGCCGGTGGGCGTGGTGTGCTCCAGCGTGTCCAGCAGCACGTTGAGGTGGCCGGCCGACGCGCGCGGCGGCACGTCCTTCCACTTGCCGCCCGCCATCAGCGCCAGGCCCGCCGCGTCCTGCTGGCGCACCAGCAGGTAGCACAGCGCGCCCGCCAGCGTGGTGGCCACGTCCAGCTTGCTCAGCGCGCCGCTGCGGTAGCCCATGGAGGCGGACGCATCCACCACCATGACGGCGCGCAGGTTCGTCTCGTGCTCGAAGCGCTTGACGTAGTACTTGTCGAACTTGCCGTAGGCCTTCCAGTCCAGGTGGCGGAGCTCGTCGCCCGGGGCGTACTCCTTGTGCTCCGCGAACTCCACGCTCTGCCCCTGATGGGGGCTCTTGTGGAGGCCGGACAGCACGCCCTCCATCACCGCGCGAGCGCGCAGCTTCACTCCCTGGAGGCGGGCCAGCGTCTGGGCGTCGAGCAGCATGTGCGGGCGTTAGCCCTTCACCACCGTGAGGAGCTGGTCGATGAGCTTCACGGAGGTGATGCCCTCGCTCTCCGCGGTGAAGTTGGGCAGCACGCGGTGGCGCAGCACCGGGCGGGCCAGGGCGCGCACGTCCTCGACGGTGGCGACGAAGCGGCCGTGGAGGATGGCGCGCGCCTTCGCGGCGACGACCAGGTACTGGCTGGCGCGGGGGCCGGCGCCCCAGGACGCGTTCTTCGCGATGAAGTCCAGCGCGCCCGGCTCCTTGGGGCGCGTGTGGCGCACCAGCTCCACGGCGTAGCGCACCACGTGGTCCGGCACCGGCACGCGGCGCACCAGCTCCTGGAGCGCGAGGATGCGCTCGGGGGACAGGATCTTCTCCAGCTTCGGCTGCGGACCGCCAGTGGTGCTCTTGACGATCTGCACCTCTTCGTCGGCGGTGGGGTAGCCCACGTCCACCAGGAACATGAAGCGGTCGAGCTGGGCCTCGGGCAGCGGATAGGTGCCCTCCTGCTCGATGGGGTTCTGCGTGGCGAAGACGAGGAAGGGCAGCTCCAGCGGGTACGTGCGGCCACCGGCGGTGATGCGGTACTCCTGCATGGCTTGCAGCAGCGCGGCCTGCGTCTTCGGCGGGGTGCGGTTCACCTCGTCCGCCAGGATGATGTTCGCGAACAGCGGACCCTGGAGGAAGCGGAAGGTGCGCCGGCCGGTGGTGCGGTCCTCTTCGAGGATGTCCGTGCCGGTGATGTCCGACGGCATCAAATCCGGCGTGAACTGGATGCGGTTGAAGGACAGGTTGAGGACGTCCGCCAGCGTGGAGATGAGCAGCGTCTTGGCGAGGCCCGGCACGCCCACGAAGAGGCAGTGGCCGCGGCTGAAGAGGGAGATGAGCAGGTGCTCCACCACCTCGCGCTGACCGACGACGCGCTTTTCAATCTGGGCGACGATTTCGTTGCGGGCCTGGGCGAGCTCCTCGACGGCACGGAGGTCGTCGCTCGAGGCGTCAGGCACGGGCAGAGAGTCGGGGGCGGCGCTTTCCATGGAAGGGTTCTCTTAATTCGTGGGTGGCGCTGGGACCAAAGGATTCCGCCACCCTTGCGCCAGGGCGTGCGCTGGCAACCGTTCTGGGGGTGACCTATTCCGCTGCCGCACACCCCGGCACGCCGGGGCACATCCGGGCGCTGATCGCCTGCATGCTCCCCTGCCATGTGACACTGCCCCTGGGCTGGGGGGGAATGCCGGGGGCTGGACACGCTGCTTAGGTTCCCAGGGCCTCGCTTCCGGTGGACGGGAGCAGGCTCCTTGGAGCGTGTCATGGGGTCATTTCGGCGGCGTGGTGGGCGTGGCAATCTCTGGGCGGGGCTTCTTCCAGTCGCCCTGCTGTGGGTGGCGGGCGGGTGCGGCGGGGACGGGGAGGCGCCAGCCGGAGCGCCGCGTGACGGCGACGGGGCCGCACCGGGGGTGGCCGTGACGCCCACGGCGCCGCAGGACTCCAGCGGGCTCCCGCAGCGTCCGATTCCGGCGGCGGCCTCGCCGTGGAACCAGGTGGTGGGTGGACCCCAGGACGACATGGGTACGGGCGTCGCCACGGCTCCCTCCGGAGAGGTGGCGGTGGTGGTGTCCAGCACGCCCCGCCAGGACGGTGAGCGTGAGCCCGTGGAAGGTGAGAAGCTGGCGCTGACGCTTTCGCGCTCCGCGGCGGATGGGACGCCGCGCTGGTCGCGAGAGTGGGTGCGCAACCGCTTCTCCGACACGCGCGTGGCGGCGAGCGACGCGGCGACGTTCCTGTCGGGCAACGCGTTCCTCTACTCGGCGGACTTCGGACTGGGCGAGGCGCAGGACGGCTTCCTGGTGAAGTTCGACGCGGAGGGCACCCCGGTGTGGCAGCACCGCGTGGGACAGAAGGTCTACGCCATCGCCGCGGACGCGCGCGGCGGCGTGCTGGCCGCGGGCGAGGAGTGGGAGGGGGAGTTCATCGAGGACCCCGTGCTCACGCGCTACGCCTCGGACGGCTCCGTGCTGTGGACGCGGCGCTTTCACGGCGCCAACATGGACACCGCGCTGCACGCGGCGGCGCTGGCGCCTTCGGGCCAGTCGATTCTGGCCGGGCAGCTCGTGGACACGCTGGAGGTGGACGGCCAGACGTTCGGCGCGCCCGGCGTGCGTGGCTTCGTGCTGCTGACGTTCGACGCGTCCGGCCGCCTGCTCTGGGGCAAGGAGCTGCCGGGCGCGAAGGGCCGCATCACCTCGGTGACGGTGGCGGCGGATGGCACGCTCGTGGCGGCGGGGGACTTCATCGGCCTGCTGGTGTGGGGCGAGGCGTCGCTCGGCTCCTCGGGGGCCTTCGTGCTGACGGCGGGCGCGGATGGCGGCGCGGGGTGGGTGCGCCAGCCCGTGTGCGGGCCGGTGACCGAGCCAGGCGCGTCCGTCGCGGTGGAGGACTCGGGCGGCGTCGCGGTGACGTGTGGCGGTGTGCTGACGCGCTACGCGGCTTCGGGAGCGTGGCTGGGTGAGCAGACGCTGGAGGCGCGGCCCTGCGCCAGCGGGGTGTGCTCGCTGACCACCGCGGGCGTGGCCACGGTGCCGGGCCGCGGGCTCGCCGTCACCGGCTGGCAGCGTGATGGGGCGGGCGACACCTGGAACCAGGACGCCTTCCTCCGGCTCGTGGTGCCTTAGCGGCTGGGGCCGCTACAGTGCGCGGCCATGTCCGCTCCCGCCGCAGAGGTCCTTCTCGACGTGGAGGGTGCCGTCGCCACCCTCACCCTCAACGACACCGCCCGACGCAACGTGATGACGCCCGAGCTGGGAGACGCGCTGGCCGCGCGTGTCGAGGCGCTGAAGGGGCGTGACGAGGTCCGGGCGGTGGTGCTCACCGGGGCGGGAGGCGCGTTCTCCGCCGGTGGGGACCTGAAGATGCTGGAGCGGCTGCGTCAGGCGTCCTTCGAGGAGGCGCGCACGTTCATGCTCGGCTTCTATGCGCGCTACCTCAGCGTGCTGGAGCTCCCCGTACCGGTCATCGCCGCGGTGGACGGGCCGGCGATTGGCGCGGGGCTGTGCGTGGCGCTGGCGTGTGACGTGTGCCTCGTGGCCGAGGACTCCAAGCTGGCGCTCAACTTCGTCCAGTTGGGCCTGCATCCGGGCATGGGCGCCACGTACCTGGCGCCGCGCCGGGCGGGGGCGCAGGCCGCCGCGGAGCTGCTGCTCACCGGGCGCCGCTTCGATGGCAGGGAAGCGGTGAAGCTGGGACTGGCGCTGGAGGCGGCGCCCGCGGGACAGGTGCTCACGCGGGCCCAGGAGCTCGCGGGGCGGATTGCGGCGAACGCGCCGCTGGCCGTGCGTGCGCTGAAGCAGCGGCTGGGGCTCGACAGGGCCGAGCTCCAGCGCGCGCTGGAGGAGGAGGCGCGCTTCCAGGCGGAGAGCTACGGCAGCCAGGACCTGGGCGAGGGGCTGGCCGCCGCCGCCGCGCGTCGCGCCCCCGTGTTCCAGGGGCGCTGAGTCCGCGCGTCAGTACACGTTGTACTTGCGGCGGAGCGCCTCGTGCTCCTCCGCGTTGCGCGACGGGCGGAGGATGCGCTGCGCGTCGTGCAGGTAGTACCAGTAATCGCTCGGCTTGGGCGCCATCGCGGCCTGGAGCGAGGCCACGGTGGGCGCGCCGATGGGGCCGGGCGGCAGGCCCTTCTTGTGCCGCGTGTTGTACGGGTCCCGCGGATCCCTCAGGCGCTTGAGGAAGGCGATGCGGTCATTCCACCGCGCCAGCTCGTAGCGCGACGTGGCGTCCACGCCGAGCGGGTAGCCCTTGTCCACGCGCTTCCACAGGATGCCGGCGACCAGGGGGCGCTGCTCGGGCAGCGGCTCCTCGCGCTCCAGCATGGAGGCCATCACCACCACCTCATGTAGCGTGCGTCCGCTCTTCGTGATGGCCTCGCGGTTGGGCGCGTAGAAGCGCTGCGCGAAGGCGTCCAGCTGGCGCTGGATGAGCGCCTCCACGTCGAACTTGCCCGGAATCACGCCGTAGGTCTCCGGGTAGAGGTAGCCCTCCAGCGTGCCCATGGAGGGCAGGGGGAAGGGCGCGGTGAAGCGCTTGGGCTTGCTGGCCGCGGCGATGTACGCGCCCGGCTTGATGAAGCCCGCGGCCACGAGCGCCGCGTCCGTGTCGCGCAGGCGCCAGCCCTCGACGACGACGAACGGGACGTCCTCGGGGATGGGGTTGCCTTCCAGCTCCGTGGCCAGCTCGGCAAGCGTCATCGACGGGCTGACCTCATGGCGGCCCGCCTTGGGGGCGAAGCTGCCGCGCCGGTACAGGTGCCAGCGCCACACCCGCGTGTCGCGGATGAGGCCCTGCGATTCGAGCAGCGTGCCCAGGCCGCGCCCGGACGTCCCCTTGGGCACGGTGAACTCCACCACATCCGCGCCAGGCGGCGCCGCGGCCGAGTGTGCCTGCTGCTCAATCCAGAAGAAGGCGCCCGCGCCGGACGCCACCAGCAGCACGAAGGCTGCACCCAGGACCCAGAGAATCCGCTTCATTCGCGGCGCACGCTATCACCGGATTCGGGCCGTGCCTGGGGTTCCGGCATCCAGATGTCGCCTCCTGGGCGCCAGGCGGGCCGGAGGTCAGGCGGCCGGTGCCGTCTCGAGCTTCAAGTCCCGGTTCAACCCGGTGTCCCGGCTCACGCGCCAGATTTTTTGATCCAGGTAGTAATGGTGGAGCGCGAAGCCCCAGATGAAGCACTCCATCAGGTTTCGCAGCGTCAGCCCCGCGCCCAGGGGCACCTTCAAGTCGAAGCCGCCGCAGCCTGGGTGCGCGCCGAAGCCGCAGCCCAGGCCCCGGTACAGCAGCGTGAAGGCGACGCCGCACGCCGCGTAGAGGATGAAGCGCTGGCTCACCTTCGGCGCCCAGCCGAACGGCGCCGGGTCCACGCCCGCCGCGTGGTAGCGGTTGCGGTGATAGAACCAGACCACGCCGTGGTACTGCACATTGTGGAATGCCGTCACCGCCACGGCGAACATGATGAAGTCCATGCGCGCCGCGAACGGAGGCCAGAACACCCCGGCCGACAGTCCCATCGCCGCGCCCATCATCAGCAGCTTGGGCACATTCACCTTCAGGCCCGCGCGGTGGCGTTGCACCTGCCGGCCCGCGTAGAGCACCACCAGCGCCAGCACGGCCGCGAAGCAGGCCCCGGCCACCACCGGCTCCCATGTGGGCGGACCCAGCAGGCCCAACTGCTTGCGCGCGCTTGGATGCGACACGGCGAACGCGATGAAGGGCGCCAGCAGCCCCGTGTACAGCGTCACGCTGTCGAGCCGCCGGTCCAGTGGCAGCGACTCACCACCCTTGCGCTGGTACAGCACCATGATGCCGTAGTGCTGCCGCACCACGTGCCAGTACGCCCAGAGCGCCGCCGCCGTCATGAAGAGGGCGAAGGGCCACTTCGTGCCCAGCAGCGTCGACAGTCCGAATGACGCCGGGCCCACCGCGAACCACGCCAGGCTGCCCAGCAGCAAGCGCCGCCGCGTCCGCCATTCCTTCGCGTCCAGATAGGTCCGCGACACCGTGGCGAACAGGTGCGGCCCATCCAGTGCCAGCACCCACGCCCACCACAACACCAGGCTGCTGACGCCGCCCCAGACATGGAGTCCGACCAGCGCCAGACTCACCCCGAGGCCGCCCCCGGTGCAAATCAGGTCGTGCCGCCGGTCAACGAGCCAGCCCGCGCGTGCGGGGACTGGGACTGCGAGAGGGATGGCGCTCATGAGGGCTCCCGAGGGACGCCGCCGAGGATATGGGAAGGTGCAGGTAGGCGGTCTGCCCACCTGTCAGCGCCCATTCGCCGGGCAGGGGACCAAGGGGTCAAAACCTACTTGAGCGGCGGGTCGCGTACCGCGATTGTCCTCGCCATGGATCAAGGCAGGCGCACCACGGACAGGAAAGCAGTTGGCCTGCTGGTGAAGCTGAAGCATGAGAGCGTGGGGAGCTTCGCGGAGGAGTTCGCCACCAACCTGAGCCCGGGTGGGATGTTCATCCGCTCGCGCACCCCGCAGGCGGTGGGGACCCCCGTCAAGTTCGAGGTGCAGATCGCCGGAGGCGTGCGGGTGCTGCGTGGCTCCGCGCTGGTCCGCTGGGTGCGCGAAGTCGGTGACCCCGCGGGGCCTCCGGGCATGGGCCTGCAGTTCGAGGAGCTGGACACGGCGAGCCGCGCGCTCGTCGACATGATGTTGATGCGGAAGACCGTCGCGGACTCCAACGCGTCCGCCGTCCAGCCCCTGCCCGCGATTGCGCCGTCCGTGGCGCCCGCGATTGCGCCGTCCATCGCGCCCGCGATTGCGCCGTCCATCGCGCCCATGGCGCAGGCCCGTCCCGCGCCGCCGGGCATGGCCACGCCCACCGTCATCGAGCGCAACAGCCCGCTGCCCGCGCAGCGCTCCTTCGCCATCAACACGACGAAGGACAACGAGGCCTTCCTGGAGCTGTCCATCTTCCAGGGCGAGGACAACCACATCTCCGCCAACGAG
>NZ_JABXEP010000279.1:0-5466 GCF_013372605.1 Myxococcus sp. AM009 | reverse complement strand
CCCCTCCCTGACGCGGCGCGCGCGGCGCTCCGCCCTCATCATCGCCGGCAGCCTGGCCGCCGCCTGTGGCGGCAGTGAACCGCCCCCTCCCACGCCGGATCCCCCTCAGGTCGCCCTGACGGTGCCCGCGGGCATCATCTCCGACGACAAGCTCCAGGTCATCGTCACGGTGTCTGGCTGCGAGGGCGGCTCGACGCTCAACGTCAATGACCGGGAGACCCTGCTCCGGACCTTCCCGCACAGCGGCGGTACGATGACGCTGACGCTGGAGCGCAACGACATCCCCTACGTCACCGCGGGCCTGGCCGCGAACCTGTCGTTGAACGCGGTGGCCACGTGCTCGGACGGGCGCACGAATCGCTCGCAGCCCGCGCCTGTCTCCTACTTCCCGGTGCAGCGGCGTATCGTGGAGCCGCAGAACGCCGGCCAGGTCGTCACCGACCACTTTGTCATCGACGGCACCAGCGCGAACCCCACGTTCGTGGGCTGCGGCGTCCCGCCGACGGAGATTTCCACGCTGTACCGCGTGGACCTCAGCGGCAACGTGACGGGCACCGTCGGGATGCCCATCGCCTGCACCCCCGAGACGGTCATCACCGAGCGCAACCCCATCAGCGGCAAGCGCTGGGTGTGGACCCCGAACGTGGGCGCCTTCGCCGTGGACGCCGACCTGCGCATCACCGCGCGCACGACGACGGACATCGGTCCCACGCAGCTCACCGTGCTGCCGGGCGGTGACGCCATCATCGTCAACCGCATCGACGAGGTGCGCCGCCTGTCCCACAACCCCAACGGCACGTCGGAGAGCGTGGCCGAGGTCAAGTGGCTCTACGCCCCCACGACGCTGGAGAGCGTCATCGCCCCGCCCCTGGTTCGCGCGGACGGGATGATTCTCATCGCGTCCCTGGGCACGGGCCCGGATGCTTCGCGCACGGACGTCACCGTCACCGAGCTGTACGCGGGCGAGACGGGCGAGCAGGGCGCGGGTGGCACGGCCCGGGTCGCGTACAAGCTGCGGACCTTCGCGCGCAACGAGCGCCTCCCCCTGGGCGCCTTCAATGACACCGGCAACACGCTCTTCCTGGGCCTCCAGCTCGGCTCGGAGCAGTCGCAGGTCATCGCGTGCGCCGCGAACCAGGACGAGTGCGAGGGCGCTCGGCTCCAGTGGACCAGCCCCGCGCTCCCGGTGCCGCTGGCGCACATCCTCTACCACCCAGGCGCCTCGCGCCTCGTCGCGGTGGGCCAGCAGCGCGTGTGGTTCCTCGACGCGTCGGGGCAGATTCGCAACCGGGACAACCGCTCCATCGACGCGAACGGCGCGCTGAACGTGCTCCAGGTGCTGCGCCGGCCGAACTCGCCGGAGCTCTTCCTGCTCAACGCGCCGGCCCGCGGACTGGATGGCGCGCCGACGCTGCCCAACGAAATCGTCGCCGTGGACCAGACGTCCGGCGGCGAGGCCCGCGAGCTGTTCCGTCACCAGGTGGTCGGCAGCCTGGGCGGCGCGATCGACCCGGAGGGCCGGCTGTGGATCCGCACCGGCTTCGACGTGGTGCAGACGCTGCCCCTGTCCGACTACCGCCGCTACAGGCCGTAGCGCGCGGACTCAGACCCTGCTGGCGACGAGGAGCGCCTCCACGTTGCCAGCGGGCCCGGGCACCGTGGAGTCCATCAACCCGAGCACCTCCAGGCCCTGCTCGCGGACGAACGCCGTCACGGTGTCGATGGCGCCCTGCCGGGCGGCGACATCCCGCACCACGCCGCCCTTCCCCACCCGGTCCGGCCCCACTTCGAACTGGGGCTTCACCAGCGCCACCAACAGACCGCCCGGCGCCAGGTACGTCAGCACCGACGGCAGCACCTGCGTGAGGGAGATGAAGCTCACGTCGATGACGACCACGCCGACCTTCTCCGGCAGGTCCTCGTCCGTGAGGTAGCGCGCGTTGACGCGCTCGCGCGAGCGCACCCGCGGGTCCGTGCGCAGCTTCTCGTGGAGCTGCCCATAGCCCACGTCAATCGCATGGACGCGCGTGGCGCCGTGCTGGAGCAGGCAATCCGTGAAGCCGCCGGTGCTGGCACCGATGTCCGCGGCCACCTTGCCCCGGACGTCCAGCCCGAAGCGGTCGATGGCGCCCTTCAGCTTCAAGCCGCCCCGCGACACATAGGGCAGCACCGCGCCCTTGAGGCGCAGCTCCGCCTCCTGCGGAATCAGCGTCCCGGGCTTGTCCACGCGCTGGTCGTCCACCACGACCTGCCCGGCCAGGATGAGCGCCTGGGCCTTGGTGCGCGACTCGGCCAGCCCGCGCTCCACCACCAGCACGTCCACCCGCTCCTTGCGAGGCTTCACCGTCCGCCCCCTTCCAGAAGCGCCTGGCCCGCGCGCCGCAGGCCCGCCGCGTCCAGCCCCAGGTCCGCGCGCTGAACCCGCGCGTCCCCATGGGGAACGAACGCATCGGGCATGCCCATCAGCCGGACGCGGGCCATCAGCCCGTGCGCCGCGAAGAGCTCCAGCACCGCGCTGCCCAGCCCACCGCGCGTGGTGCCCTCCTCGGCCACCACGACATGACCGGACCGGCCGGCCTCCAGCAAGGCGGCTTCATCCAGAGGCGAGGCGCAGCGCGCGTCCAGCACGCTCCAGCCGGGCTCGCCCCGCGCGGCCTCCAGCGCGGCGATGCCCAGGGGGCCCAACGTCACCAGCGTCAGCCGGGGCTGCTCCGCGCGAAGCAGCCAGCGAGCCCCCCGCAGCGGCACCGCCTCCGCGCCCAATCCTTCCGGCAGGGGCGGCAGCGTGCCACGTGGGAAGCGGATGACGGAGGCGCGCGGCGCCGCCAGGGCGGTGTCCAGCATCGGCGCCAGGTCCTCCCCCACCATGGGCGACCACAGGTGCAGGTCCGGCAGCGGGCGCAAGGACGCCACGTCGTAGGTGCCCTGGTGCGTCGCCCCGTCCGCGCCCACCAGCCCCGCGCGGTCCACGGCGAAGACGACGGGCAGGCCTGGCAGGCACACGTCGTGGATGACCTGGTCGTACGCGCGCTGGAGGAACGTCGAATAGATGCAGCACACCGGCCGCGCGCCGGCCGCGGCCAGCCCCGCGCTGAAGGTGACGGCGTGCTGCTCCGCGATGCCCACGTCGTGCACGCGGTCCGGGAAGCGCGCCTTGAGCGCGTTGAGCGCCGAGCCCTCCAGCATCGCGGGCGTCACCGCCACCACGCGTGCGTCCCGGGCCATGGCGGCCTCCAGCACCGCCGCGAAGGCCTCGCTGAAGGTCCGCTGGCCGCCGCGCGAGCGCACCAGCTTGCCGTCGCGCCACTCATACGGCCCCATGGCATGCCCGCGCGTCTGCGTGTCGGCCTCCGCCGGCGGGAAGCCCTTCCCCTTCAGCGTCAGCGCATGCACCACCACGGGCCGCGACGAGGCACGGGCCTCGCGCAGCGCGCGAATCAGCGCGGGCAGGTCATGCCCATCCACCGGGCCCAGGTAGGTGAAGCCCAGGCCTTCAAAGAAGTCGCGCGCCTCGCGGGTGCGCAGCAGCGCGGGGATGGCCCCCACGTTGGCGCTGATGGACATCTGGTTGTCGTTGAGGACGACGACCAACGGCAGGTGGCTGCCTCCCGCGTTGTTGAGTCCCTCGAACGTGAGGCCCCCCGTGAGGCCGCCGTCGCCCAGCACCGCCACCACGTGGCCCCGGTGCCCCTGCTGCCGCCGGCCCTCCAACACGCCCAGCGCCGCGGACACCGCCGTGCACGAGTGCCCCGCCAGCAGCGCGTCGTGAGGACTCTCGCGCGGGTCCAGGAACGGCGCGATGCCGTCCGCGTGCCGCAGCGTGTGCATGCGCTCACGACGCCCCGTGAGGAGCTTGTGCGCGTAGGCCTGGTGCCCCACGTCGAACAGCAGCGCGTCTTGGGGCGAATGGAACACGCGGTGCAACGCGACGATGAGCTCCACCGCGCCCAGGGAGGCCCCCAGGTGGCCCCCCACACTGCCGCAGATGGAGATGATGTCCTCACGCAGCTCCTGGCACAGGCCCGGGAGCGCCTCCTCGGGAAGTGCGCGGACGTCCGAGGGCGAGCCGATGCGTGACAGCCACTCCGACATCAGGACTTCCGCTCCACCGTGTAGCGCGCAAGCGCCGCCAGTGGCCCGTCCTCACCCTCCAGGGGGCGCACGGCCGCGATGGCCTCGGCCACCTTCTGGTCCGCCAGCTTCCGCGACGCCTCCAGGCCCACCACCGCCGGGAAGGTGAAGCGCCCGGCCGCGGCGTCCGCGCCCGCGGGCTTGCCCAGCTCCGCCGCCGTGGCCGTCACGTCCAGCACGTCATCGGCAATCTGGAAGGCCAACCCCACCGCGTCACCGTAGGTGTCGGCGCGCGCCAGCGCGTCCGCGTCACCACCGCTGGCCAGCACGCCCATGCGACACGCGGCCCGGATGAGGGCGCCCGTCTTCATGCGGTGCATCCGGATGAGGTAGTCCAGCGCGGACGGCCGGTCCTCGGCGGTGTCCAGCACCTGCCCGCCCACCATGCCCGCCGCGCCCGAGGCCACCGCCAGCTCCCGGCACAGCGCGGCGCGCATGCGCTCGGGTCCGCTGGCCACCAGGGTGAAGGCCTCCGTCAACAGCGCGTCCCCCGACAGGATGGCCAGGGACTCGCCGTACACCTTGTGGTTGGTGAGCCGGCCCCGGCGATAGTCGTCGTTGTCCATCGCCGGCAGGTCGTCATGCACCAGCGAATACGTGTGCACGTACTCCAGCGCGCACGCCGCGTCGCCCGCCACCGCCGACACGGTGCTTTCGTGCGCCACGAGGTCCGCGAAGGACAGGCAGAGCACCGGGCGCAGGCGCTTGCCGCCGGCCAGCAGGGAGTAGCGCATGGCCTCCACGAGCTTCGGCGGCGCCCCGGCGGGCCCCAGCCGCTCCACGCGCTCGCTCAGCAGGGCCTCGACGCGCGCCTGCTGGGTGGCCAGGAAGGAGTTCAGTTGAAACGTTGCCACGAGCGTCCGTGCTCCTCTTATGGAATCTGCGCGGGCACGAGCTCGCGGATGCGGCTGACGAGCTTGTCCATGTCCAGCGGCTTGACGAAGTAGTCCGCGGCGCCCACTTCCATGCCGTGCCGCTTGTCCTCGGGCTCCCCACGGCCACTGATGAAGATGACGGGGATGTCCCGGAACTGCTCGTTCTTCTTCACCGCCCGGCACAGCTCGAAGCCGTCAATCCAGGACATGTTCACGTCCAGGAGGATGGCGTGCGGCCGGTGCAGTTGGAACGACGCGATGAGCCGCAGGCCGTTGGCCGCCATGGTGACGGCAAAGCCCTCGTCCTCCAGGGCCGCCGCCAGCAGCTCCCGCGTGTCGCGGTCATCATCGACAATGGTGATTTTCGGCTTCGACATGCCGGAGTGGACGCGCCCGAGCACCTAGAACGGGACGTCATCCTCCGGGGGCGGACGGGGAGCTGCTGGCGGCGGCCCTGGAG
>NZ_JABXEP010000278.1:0-5509 GCF_013372605.1 Myxococcus sp. AM009 | reverse complement strand
CCGCCTCCCCCGCCGCCGCCGGAAGGCGACCCGGTGACGGAGACGCGCACGGGCTCTGTCGCCTCGGGCGCGGAAGTCAACTACGGCCCCTTCAACGTCGTCCCCGGCTCCACCTTCTCCGTGACGATGACGGGCTCGGGTGACCCGGACCTCTACGTCCGCACGGGCGCGGCGCCCACCACCACCGCGTACACCTGCCGCCCGTACCTCAGCGGCGCCAGCGAGGGCTGCACCGTCGAGATTCCGGCGGGCGTGACCACCGCGTACATCATGGTGCGTGGCTACACGGCCGCGACCTTCAACCTGACCATCAACTACCTCACGCCCTCCAGCGGTAACGGCACGCCCACCAACGAGACGCGGACCGGCAGCGTGGCGCGCAACGCCAACGCGCAGGTCGGCTCCTTCAGCGTGAAGGCCGGCACCAACTTCAAGGTCGTGATGACGGGCACGGGTGACCCGGACCTCTACGTCCGCTTCGGCGCGCAGCCCACCACCAGCGCGTACAACTGCCGCCCGTACCTCAGCGGCGCCAACGAGACGTGCGACATCGCCGTGCCCGCGGGCCAGTCCACCGCGTACATCATGGTGCGTGGCTACACGGCCGCCACCTACAACCTGGCCATCACCTACACCAAGCCGTAGTCCCGGCTTCGGCGTGAAGTGAACGACGGGCGGTCTTCCCCTGGGGGAAGGCCGCCCGTTGCTTTTGGCGAGTGTCGCTGGAGTTCGACGCGGTGGGCTGAGACGCTGCGGCCGTCATGGGGAACGTCATCGGGCTGTTGGGGGCGTGTCTGGTGCTGGGCGTCCTGGCCCGGCACAGCGGGAAGTTTCCGGAGGGCTCCGCCGGGGCGTTCAACACCTTCGTGCTGTACGTGGCGCTGCCGGCGCTGGTGCTGCGCGCCATGCACCGGTTGGAGTTCGTGCCGGAGCTGTTGGTCGCCGCGTCGGTGCCGTGGCTCTACTACCTGGGCGCGGGCCCCTTCTTCCGGCTGCTCGGGCCCCGGCTGGGGCTGCCGAAGCCGTCCATCATGGCGCTGGTGCTGACGGCGGGGCTGGGCAACACCGCCTTCGTGGGGCTGCCCATGGCGGAGGCGCTGCTGGGGGCCAGGGGCCTGCCGGTGGCGGTGGTGGTGGATCAGCTCGGCTCCTTCCTGGTGCTGTCCTCGCTGGCCACGGTGGCGGCGGCCCGGGCGGGCGCGGACACGCCGCTGTCCGCGCGGCAGCTTGTGCGCAAGGTGGCCACCTTCCCCCCGTTCCTGGCGCTGGTGGTGGCGTTGGTGACGCGGCCCTGGGCCTACCCCGTCTGGCTGGACGGGGTGCTGGAGCGGCTGGGCTCGCTGCTGACGCCGCTGGCCCTGTTCGCCATTGGCCTGCAGCTGCGCCTGTCGGGCATCAAGCCCCGGCTGCCCGCGGTGGCCCTGGGGCTGTCGTACAAGCTGCTCCTGGTGCCGGCGCTGACGGCGGCGGGCCTGCTGGCCTTGCCAGGGCTTGCGCCCATGGTGGTGCAGGCCACGCTGCTGCAGGCGGCCATGGGGCCCATGGTGAGCGCGGCCATCCTCGCGGCCGAGCATGACCTGGACCCGGAGCTGGCGGTGTTGATGGTGGGGGTGGGCGTTCCGCTGTCCTTCGCCACGGCGCCGCTGATGTGGATGCTGGCGCGCTGACGCACGCCCGGCTGCCCTGCGGCCGGCCACGCGGCCGGACCGCTGTCGTCCCGGCATCGCGCTCCTATTTTTGGCGCATGGCTGAGCAACCACCGAAGGCCTCGGGCGCGCCCGGGGGAGACCCACGGCGGATGGAGGTTCGGCGGCCGGTCGCCGAGCTGGGCGCACGGGCCTATGCCATCCAATTGTTGTCCGACGCGCGAATCCCGTTCCTGGTCGGTGGCGCCTACGCGTTCGCCCACTACACGGGCATCTATCGCGACACGAAGGACCTGGACCTGTTCATCCGCAAGGACGACGCGGACCGCGCCTTGGAAGTGCTCGCGCGCAACGGCTGGAGCACGCAGCGCGACGTCCACGGCTGGCTGCACAAGGCCTTCTGGGACGACTTCCTCGTCGACCTCATCTTCGCGTCCGGCAACGGCATCACCATCGTCGATGACGGCTGGTTCGAGCACGCGGTCCGCGCCCGGCTGCTGAACTGCGCGTGCAACGTGCCTCCAGCGGAGGAAATCTACTGGAGCAAGGCCTTCGTCCTGGAGCGCGAGCGCTTCGACGGACACGAGCTCACGCACCTGCTCCTGAAGACGGGGCGCACGTTCGACTGGCCGCGGCTGCTGGCGCGCTTCGACCGGTACTGGGAGGTGCTGCTCTCGCACCTGATGTTCTTCCGCTTCGCGTACCCCGCGGACCGCGACATCGTCCCGGAGTGGGTGATGCGCGAGCTGCTCTCCCGCGCCAACAGCTCGCTGGCGGAGGGCAACTGGGACTCGAAGCTGTGCCGGGGCCGGCTGCTGTCACAGGTCAGCTATCAGGTGGACGTCGACGAGTGGGGCTATGAGGACGGCCGCGCCTGGGATGAAGCCGAGCGCAGGCTCGAGCGCGAGCCCGAGGTGGTGCCCGCCGCGAGCGGTACGTACGGCGGCCACTGAGCCACGGACCCCGCGCTCGCTTCCTGGGACTTCGCCAGTCCCGGCGTGAGCGCGCCAGGTCCACCGGCCCTGCCACGGCTTCAGCGGAGCCTCACCTTCGGGCAGAGGACCCGCCGAAAGCAGGTGTCATGTGCCGTGGAGCGAAGCCGGACCCCGAGGTGTCATCGGAATCCTGGGCGTGTTGTGCCTGACGCTCGCGTCCTCCGCGCGGGCACAGGTCGCCGTCACCGGGCAGGGAGGGCCGCTGCGGCTCGAAGCGGGCTCGCAGTCGGTGGAGCTGTCCCTGGAGGAGGGCGGCGTCGTGCGGGGGCCCGGCGTCGAGCTGCGTCAGCGCGGCGCGGCGCTGGTGGGCCAGGTGCGTGGCAGGGACGTGGATGTCGGCTGGGCCAGCGGAGGCCTGCTCGGACGCGTGGGGGACGGCACCGTCGACCTCCGCGTGCTCGAGCGGACGCCGGAGCCGGGCCTGCGCCTGGAGGGGAACTTCGCCAGCCAGCCGTCGAGCCTCGTCATCGCGCCCTTCGCCATCGCTGGCGCCATGGGCGGATGCAACTACACGATGTCCGTGACGGGAGCGGGGTATTCGGGCTGGCGCACCTGCCAGCCTGGGACGACGCTCCAGCCGGGCCCCGTCTCCCTGTCCCTGCCCGAGGAGGTGCTGCGCCTCGGACAGGGAGAGAAGGCGGCCCTGCTGGCGCTGGTGCTGTCGGAGGCGATGTTGCCGCCGTGAGGCGGCGCGTGCTCAGGCGAGCACGGTGGTGGCGAAGGACAGCTCCACGCCGTTGTCGCGCACGCGCATGCTGGGCTTGGACAGCCAGTGGCACCGCGGGCAATAGCTGTGCGCGCCCGCCTGAGAGGCACGCACAGTCACCTCTCCACCGCAGAGCACGCAGCCGTCGGGGAGGACGAATTCGGCGAACCGCTCGCCGGTGTTGCTCTCGAATTGAGTCATGCTTCTGAGTTAACGCAGGAATCGCGAGGCACAAGGCGACCTGCGGTGTACCCCGGTCGGGCATCCGCAATCGGGCAGGCAGGCGGCCGAGC
The DNA here is from genome assembly GCF_013372605.1 of Myxococcus sp. AM009. Classification (NCBI taxonomy): domain Bacteria; kingdom Pseudomonadati; phylum Myxococcota; class Myxococcia; order Myxococcales; family Myxococcaceae; genus Myxococcus; species Myxococcus sp. AM009. The sequence continues at coordinate 1,869 of NZ_JABXEP010000278.1, read as the reverse complement.
CCTCCTGCATTCCTTACGGGCCCGCCGCGCTTTGGTGGGTGGCCGACACCGCAACCCGGTGATGTCGCGTGCTCGCCCTGGCACGGGGATTTCAAGGGCCCGGGGCATGGATGCACAGGGTGAGGGTGACGGCATGGGTGGGGTGCTGCGGGTGGAGCTCCTCCACGACAGGCGAGGCTGGGGCGTGGAGGTGGAGACGTGGGCCGGGGCCGTGCGCCGGTACCGGTATGGCAGCGAGGCCCAGGCCCGCTTCTTCGCCGCGGTGTTCGAAATGGGCCCTCGTGTACTGCCGCCGGTGAGCACCGGGCGCCGCAGGCGGACCCGCCGGGCGGCCTGAGGCTCCGCGTCTTCCCGCTACCCTCGCGGGCTGCTTTCGGAGAGGCTACGGGCCATGAGTGACGCACCCAAGCCCTTCCTTCACCGTCCCAACCGCCAGCTCATCACCAAGGAGCCGGACCCCGCGGGCCGCTGGTCCAAGCAGTTCCCGGACATGATTGGCTACACCAGCCAGGGGGGTGGCAAGGTGCCGGCCGACTACGGCTGGAACACCAACCCCAAGCAGTGGCAGGAGGAGATGACGCAGGAGTCGCTGGCGGCGCGCTACGACGAGCTGCGCATCCTCCCGCCGAAGCCCGCCACCCCGGCGCTGCCCGAGGGCGCGAAGCCCGACGGCACCAAGCCATAGCCTCGCGGTTCAGCTGAAGGGCAGGGCCGCCAGCCGCTCCCGGAACCGGGTGAGCAGCTCCCGCGCCCCTGCCTCCTCCAGTCCGTCGCCCGCCTCCTGTCGCGCCTTGCGCAGGAAGGCGTCGAACGGCGGCGAGCGACCCTGGAGCGCGCCCGCCGCCTCCACGGCCTCCGCCAGCACGCGCTCCGCGCCGCGCGAGCCCAGCGACAGGTGCATGTCCGCCTGCTCCAGCTTCATGCCGCAGGTGGCCCACACCGCGCGGTCATGGACGACGAGCCAGGTGCGCGTGACCTCCTCCATCTGCTCGTCCAGCGCGGTGAGGTAGGGCTCCACCAGCCCGGGCAGCGCGTCCGGCGCCAGCTCCGCCTGGGTGGCCGTGTCCAGCAGGCGCGCGCGCAGCTCCAGCACCTGGTGCTTCTGCGGCGTGCGCAGCGCCACCGACGCGGGCAGGGACACGAAGGCGGCCAGGCTCTCCGCCACCTGCCGCGCCAGCGCGGGGCGCGCGCGGGCCTCCGCCTTCGCCGCGCGCTCCAACCGGCCTTGCAGGGAGCGGCGCAGGTCCGCCGCCGCCGCGCGCAGCGCCGCCCGCGCGCCCACCTGGTGGGCGTAGCCGGGCACCACCTCTTCGCGGCGCACGTCGGCGAAGGCCGCGGCGGTGAGGTACACGAGGTCGCCGATGCGCACGCGGAAGCCGGCGCGGAACGCCTGCAGCTCGGCCATCAGCGTCCAGCGGTCGCTCACCACCTCCGGGCGGCGCATCTGCTGTCCCAGCTCCGCCACGCGCCGCGCCAGCCGGTCCGCGACGGCGTGCAGCACCGCCTCCACCTCCTGCGCCAGCCGCTCATCCGAGCTGGCCGGCGGCGGGGCCCAGCCACCGTCGCCGAGCCCGACGGGGCGCGTGGGGGGCGGGAACTCGTGGTGGACGGCGCTGACGAGCTGGTTGACGCCCACCACCGTGTCGCCAATGGCGGGCGCCATCGTCTCCCACAGCGACAAGTCCGCGCCGCCGTCCGCTTCCACCGACGTGGGCTCGTACTTCGCGATGCTCAAGTGTCCCAGCCGGTCGATGGCCACCGCCGCCGCGCGGTGCACGCGCTCCAGCCGGTCCGCGAGGTGCCGGTCGGTCAGGGCTTCCAGGAGCGATTCCAGGCGCGCGGGGAGCGCGTCCTGGGGCTGTCTCTTAT
>NZ_JABXEP010000277.1:0-5510 GCF_013372605.1 Myxococcus sp. AM009 | reverse complement strand
GGGGTACGTGGGGAGGCCGGAGCTGACGGCGGAGCGCTTCGTGCCCTCGCCGTTTGGGGACGGAGCGCGGCTGTACCGGACGGGGGACGAGGTGCGGTGGCAGGAGGGTGGGCTGCTGGAGTTCCTGGGCCGGCGGGACACGCAGGTGAAGGTGAGGGGTTACCGGATTGAGTTGGGGGAGGTGGAGGAGGCGCTGAAGCAGCACGCGCAGGTGAAGGAAGCGGCAGCGGTGGTGAGGGGGGAGGGGCAGGAGAAGCGGGTGGAGGCGTACGTGGTGGCGCCTGGAGCGGACGCCGCGGCGCTGAAGGAGGCGGTGAGGCAGAGGTTGCCGGAGTACATGGTGCCGTCAGCGGTGGTGGTGTTGGAGGCGTTGCCGCTGACGCCCAATGGCAAGGTCGACCGCAAGGCGCTCCTGGCCTCGGAGGCAGGCGTCCCCGAGCAGCGACAGCACATCGCGCCGCGCACGCCCACCGAGCAGCAGCTCAGCCACCTGTGGTGCGCGGTCCTGGGCTTGAAGCAGGTCAGCGCCGACGCTGACTTCTTCGAACTGGGCGGTCACTCCTTGCTGGCGACTCAGCTCATCGCGCACATTCGCTCGGAGTTCGGTGTGGAGCTGCCGCTGCGTACGCTCTTCGCCTCGCCCACGCTCGACGCACTGGCGCGGCAAATCGAAGAGGCAGCGCGGGCCGCGATACCCCTGAGTGCGCCAGCGATGACGCCGGCGGCTCGAACGGGCGCATTGCCCGTGTCGTTCGCCCAGCAGCGGCTCTGGTTCATCGACCAGCTTCATCCGGGCAGCGCCGTCTACAACGTCCCCATCGCGCTGCGCATCGAAGGCACGCTGAACGTGGCCGCGCTGCAGCGCGCGTTCTCGGCCCTTGTCGCGCGGCATGAGACGCTGCGCACAACGTTTTCCTCTCACGAAGGCGAACCCGTTCAGGTCATCTCGCCGGCCGGGGACTTCGCGCTCGAGATCGAGGACTTGAGCGCGCTCCCTGAAGCGGAGCGCGAGACCGACTTCCGCGGGCGAGCAATCCGCGAGTCCTTGCGGCCCTTCTCACTGGAGCGAGGTCCCCTGGTCCGCGCGCTCCTGTCTCGGCTGTCGCCGGAGACACACGCCCTGGTGTTGGTGCTGCATCACATCGTCTCGGATGGTTGGTCCCTGGGCGTGCTGGTCCGCGAAATGGGGGCGCTCTACTCCGCCTTCCAGGAGGGGCGCCCGCCCGGGTTGCCGGAGCTGCCCGTGCAGTACGCGGACTATGCGGTGTGGCAGCGGCAGTGGCTGAGCGGTGCCCCGCTGGACGCACAGCTCGCCTGGTGGCGGCAGCAGTTGTCCGACGCGCCTCCGTTTCTGGACCTCCCCACGGACAAGCCGAGACCCGCGACGCTCTCGCACAGAGGCGCCCTGATGCCGGTTCACCTGTCGCGTTCGTTGTCGGACGCGGTGACGGCGCTCGCCCATGCGGAAGGGGCCACGCCCTTCATGGTGCTGCTGGCGGCCTTCCAGCTCCTGCTGTCGCGCTACTCCGGGCAGGAGGACGTGTTGGTGGGCTCGCCCATCGCGGGGCGCCGGTACCAGGAGACGGAGGGGCTCATCGGCTTCTTCGTCAACACCCTGGTCCTCCGCGCACAGGTCCGGCCCGAGGCCACCTTCCGCGAGCTGCTGGCGCAGGTGCGTGATCGGACGCTCGGCGCCTATGAGCACCAGGACCTTCCCTTCGAGAAGCTGGTGGAGCACCTCCAGCCCGAACGGAACCTGGGGCGGAGTGCGCTCTTCCAGGTCCTGTTCGTGCTGCAGAACGCCCCGGTGGGGCCCTTGTCGCTGCCCGGGCTGTCCGTGAAGCCGATGGGGTTGCTCGACCGGGAGACGGCGCGCTTCGAGCTGTCACTGAGTCTGGGCGAGACACCGGAGGGCTTCGAGGGCGCGCTCCAGTTCAGCACCGACCTCTTCACGGAGGCCACGGCGGCGCGGATGGTGTTCCACCTGGAGCAGGTGCTGAAGGCCGTCACCACGCGGCCCGAATCGCGCCTCTCCGAGATACCGCTGCTGACCGATGCCGAGCGTCATCAGGTGCTGGTGGAATGGAACGACGCGGACCAGGCTTTGCGGTGGGAGGCTGTCCACCGGTGCGTCGAGCACCACGCGGAGCGGACGCCGGAGTCGCCCGCGGTGCGGTGCGAGGAGCGGGAGCTGACGTACCGCCAGTTGGAGGCGCAGGCCAACCAGGTGGCGCACCAGTTGAGGGGGATGGGGGTGGGCGAGGAGGTGCCAGTGGCGCTGTGCCTGGAGCGGGGCGTGGAGTGGGTGGTGGCGATGTTGGGGATTCTGAAGGCGGGAGGCGCGTACGTGCCGCTGGACCCCGCGCAACCAGCGTCCCGCCTGCGCGCGCTGGTGGAAGAGGTGGCCGCGCCGGTGGTGGTGACGCAGGCGCGGCATGCGGCGAATTTCGAGGGGCTGTCGGCGCGCCGGGTGGAGCTGGATGGAGACGCGGCGCGGCTCGAGGCGCAGCCGACGGCAGCGCCGCGGGTAGAGGTGCACCCGGCGCAGCTGGCGTACGTGCTGTTCACGTCCGGAAGCACGGGGCGGCCCAAGGGCGTAGGGGTGTCGCACGGGCAGCTCGCCAACTACGTGGAAGCGGCGAACGCGCGGCTGGGGTTGGCGGAGTGCCGCAGCTTCGCGCTGGTGTCGACGGTGGCGGCGGACCTGGGAAACACGGTGCTGTACGCGGCGCTGTGGACGGGGGGACTGCTGCATGTGCTGACGCAGGAGCGGGCAAGCAGCGCGGCGGGAGCGGAGGCGTACTTCCAGCGGCATGCGGTGGAGTGCTTGAAGGTGGTGCCCTCTCACCTCGCGGCGCTGATGAGTGGCGCAGCGCCCGGGCAGGTGCTGCCGACGAAGCGGCTGGTGGTGGGAGGAGAGGCGGCCTCGTGGAGCCTGCTGGAGCAGGTGGCGGCGTTGGCGCCCGGGTGCGAGGTGCACAACCACTACGGCCCGACGGAGACGACGGTGGGGGTGCTGGCGGGGCGCGTGGAGCTGCCGCGTCGAGCGGAGTCACCCGCGACGGTGCCGTTGGGACGGCCGATGGGCAACACGCGGGTGTACGTGTTGGACGGGAGCCTGCGTCCCGTGCCGGTGGGAGTGGGGGGAGAGTTGTACGTGGGCGGCGCCCAGGTGACCCGAGGGTACCTGGGGCGCCCGGAGTTGACGGCGGAGCGGTACGTGCCGGACCCATACAGTGGGACGGCTGGCGCGAGGCTGTACCGCACGGGAGACAAGGTGCGGTGGTTGGGGGATGGGCGCCTGGAGTTCATCGGGCGGACGGACTTCCAGGTGAAGGTGCGAGGGTTCCGGGTGGAGCCTGGAGAAGTGGCGGCGGTGCTCAGCGCGCATCCCGACGTCCAGGACGCGGTGGTGGTCGCGCGAGAAGACGTGCCTGGCGACAAGCGGCTGGTGGGCTACGCCGTTCGCACGGCCCGGGCTGCTCCGGACATCGCGGCCCTCAGGGCCTTCCTCCAGCAGCGGCTTCCTGGGCACATGGTGCCGTCAGCGCTGGTGGTACTGGAGGCCTTGCCCCTGACGCCCAACGGCAAGGTGGACTGGCGCGCGCTGCCCGTACCGGACGTGTCGGCGCGGGGCTCGGCTCCCGCCTATGAGGCGCCGACTTCCCCCATGGAGGAGACGCTGGCCGCTGTCTGGGCCCACGTCTTGCGGATGGAGCGGGTGGGCCGGGAGGATGACTTCTTCGCGTCGGGTGGACATTCGCTCCTGGCCACGCAGGTGGTGTCGCGCGTGCGCGCGGTCCTGGGCGTAGAGGTCCCGCTGCGGGCCCTCTTCGAGGCGCCCACCTTGAGGTCCTTTGCCCAGCAGGTGGAGCAGGCGACTCGGAGCCAGGCGCTGCCCGCGCTGCGTCCGAGGCCTCGGGGGGACCGGGTGCCGCTGTCATTCGCGCAGCAGCGACTGTGGTTCCTGGATCGGCTGAAGCCGGGCGGCACCGAATACAACGTACCGTATGTGCTGCGGGTGGAGGGGCCCCTGGATGTGTCGGTCCTGGAGCGAGCCCTGTCGGAGTTGGTGCGCCGTCATGACGTCCTGCGGACAACCTTCCCGGAGGAGAGCGGAGCACCTGTCCAGCGCATCGCTTCGCCATCGCCGGTCCACCTCTCCGTGGTCCAGTTGGGTGCTCAGGATGAGTCCGAGGTGCGGCACCGGGTGCGCGCGGAAGTCGACCGCTCATTCGAGCTCGCGCGTGGGCCGCTGCTACGCCCCCTGCTGTTGAAGCAGTCCGAGCAGGCGCACGTCCTCGTGCTGCTGCTGCATCACATTGTCTCGGACGGCTGGTCCGCGAGCGTGCTGCTCCGGGAGTTGGCGGCGCTCTACGACGCTTTCTCGCAAGGGCTGCCGTCACCCTTGCCGGAGCTGCCCGTGCAGTACGCGGACTACTCGCTGTGGCAGCGCGAGTGGTTGAAGGACGAGGTGTTGGAAGCGCAGGTTCGTTACTGGCGCGAGGCGCTGGGGGGCGCGCCGCGATTCCTGGACCTCCCCACGGACAGGCCCCGCCCCGCGGCGCAGACCTTTCGAGGCGGGGTCCAGCGGCAGATGTGGCAGAAGGCGCTGTGGCGGCAAGTAGAGGCGACCGCGCGGCGAGAAGGGGCCACGCCGTTCATGGTGCTGCTGGCGGCGTATCAGACGGTGTTGTGGCGGCTCTCCGGGCAGGACGACATCAGCGTGGGCTTCCCCATCGCGGGTCGCACGCAGGCGGAGACGGAGGGGCTCATCGGCAACTTCGCCAATACCCTGGTGCTGAGGGCCCGCGTACGTCCCGAGCTTTCCTTCCGGGACCTGTTGGCGCAGGTGCGTGAGGTGACCCTGGGCGCCTACGCGCACCAGGACGTCCCGTTCGAGAAGCTGGTGGAGGCACTGCAGCCAGAGCGGGACCTGAGTCGCAGCCCGTTGTTTCAAGTGTCCCTGACACTTCAGAACATGCCTGTGTCCGAAGTGAAGCTGCGACAGGGCTTGTCGCTGACGGTGATGGACGCGGGGATTCAGACGTCGAAGTTCGACCTGTCGATGTTCGTCGTCGAACTGCCGGAAGGTGCCACCGCGTCAATCAATTACAACAGCGACCTGTTCGACGCGAAGACGGCGGAGCGGCTGCTGAAGCAGGTGTCGGTGCTGCTGGAGGCCGCGGTCGCGAATCCGGAGACGCGCCTGGGTGAGCTGCCATTGATGTCAGCCGCCGAGCGTCTGCGATTGGTGGAGGAGTGGAGCGGGCGGCGTGAGGAGTACCCGAGGGACGCGTCGCTGGCGGAGCTGTTCGAAGCGCAGGTGGAGAAGACACCGGGCGCGGTGGCGGTGGAGTGGGCTGGGCAGCAGGTGAGCTACGAGGCGTTGAATCGCCGAGCGAACCAACTGGCACACCACCTGAGGGGGATGGGAGTGGGCCCCGAGGTGCGGGTGGGCGTGTGCGTGGAGCGCTCGCTGGAGTGGGTGGTGAGCGTGTTGGGGGTGC
>NZ_JABXEP010000276.1:0-5574 GCF_013372605.1 Myxococcus sp. AM009 | reverse complement strand
GAGTCAGGGCCGGTGGGGCGGAGGACGACGCGGGCGCCGCGAGTGAGGGGGTAGAGCAACTCGAGGAGGTGGACGTCGAAGGCGAGGGAGGCGGCGGCGAGGGTGCAGTCGCCGGGGCGAGAGGGGTAGAGGGAGTCGGCGGCGTCGAAGAGGTGGGAGAGGTTGCGGTGAGAGACTTCGACGGCCTTGGGAAGGCCGGTGGTGCCGGAGGTGAAGAGGACGAGGGCGAGGTGGTGAGGTGAGGCGGGACGAAGCGGCGCGGTGTCGGTGCCGAATGTGTCCGGCGAGACGAGGCGCGCGTCAGGCAGGGGCTGGGAGAAGAGGCCGTGCGAAGCGACGACGAGGCGTGCCCCCGCCTGCTGAATGAGAGAAGCCCTGCGCGCCTCGGGGTGTGAAGGCTCCAGGGGGAGGTAGGCGGCGCCCGCCTTGAGGACAGCGAGAAGCGAGACGAGGAGCGAAGCGGAGCGCTCGACGCAGACGGCGACGACGGACTCGGGGCCGGCGCCAAGGGCGGCGAGGTGGCCGGCGAGAGCGGAGGCGCGAGCGTCGAGCTGCTGGTAGGTGAGGGCCACGTCGGAGTCAGCGACGAGCAGCGCGGTGGCCTCAGGCGTCCGCGCTACCTGGGTGTCCCAGAGGGAGACGAAGGTGGCGAGGGAGTCGAAGGGCCGCTCGGTGGCGTTGAAGCCGTGCAACACCTGCTGGCGCTCCTCGTCGGAGAGCAGCGAATGCGAGGCCAAGGGCGCCTGAGGCGCGGCGAGTGCGCTTTCGAGCAGCCGCAGGTAGTGCCCCAGCATCCGCTCCACGCTGCCCGCTTCGTACAAGTCACTGCTGTACTCCGCGGCCAGCTCAAAACCCTGCGAGTCCTCGCGCACCATCAGCGCGAGATCCAGCTTCGCGCTGGAAGACGGAACGGAAAGCGGACGAGAGGAAATGTCCCCGAGGTGAAGCGGAGCGCCCGCGCGATTCCAGACGAAGGCGACCTGGACGAGCGGCGCGTGGCTGGGGCTTCGCTGAACGCCGAGGGCGTGAACGACGCGCTCGAAGGGAGCGTCCTGGTGAGAGAAGGCGTCGAGCGCCGTCGCGCGCGTGCGTGAGAGGAGGGCGGAGAAGGAGTCGTCGGAGAGGAAACGGGTGCGAAGGACGACGGTGTTGACGAAGAGCCCGACGACGTCCTCGGTGGCGGGGTGCGTGCGCCCGGAGACAGGGACGCCAACGCAGACATCCTCCTGTCCAGAGTAGCGGTGCAGCAGTCCGGCGAAGGCGGCCTGGAGCGCCATGAAAGGCGTCACCCCGTGCTCGCGGCAGAAGGCGCGCAGCGTTCCATCCAACTCGGCCGGAAGACGGAGCCCGGAAACAAGTCCACCCTTGCCCGTGAGCGCGGCGGGACGCGGTGTGTCCGTGGGAAGTTGAAGCAGCCGCGGCGCATCGGCGAGCTGGCGCATCCAGTACGTCAGGTGTGCATCTTCATGCGCGCGCAGCGGCTCGGTGCGCTGCCAGGCGGCGACGTCCGCGTTGTCCAGTGCGACGCGTGGAGCCGCGGGAGCCCCTCCCTGGAGGAAGGACGGGTACGCCTCCGCCAGTTCGTTCAGCAGCAAGGAAAGGCTGTGCCCATCAATCAGCAGGTGGTGGAAGACGAGCAGCAGGACGTGATGCTCAGCGGAGCGCCGCCACAAGTGGAAGCGGTACAGCGGCCCCTCTTCCATGGAGAACGGGCGCTCGGCCTCCTGCTGCAAGCACCGTTCAAGTGCCTCCGGCGCGAGCTCCAGCGTCTCCACCTCCAGCACGCGCTCCGGAACCGTGATGAGGCTCGGCGCCGGGCTCCCGTCGGGAGAGGCGGGCACCACCAGCCGCAACACGGCATGCCGTGAGACCAACCAGTGGAGCGAAGCTTCCAGCGCCGCGACGTCCAGCGACCCTCTGAGTTCCAGGGCCTCGGGCAGGTGGTAGGCGCTGGAGTCGGGCTGCAACCGGTGCAGGAGCCACATCCGTTCCTGCGAGGACGAGAGCACCGCACGCTCGCCATCCTGACGACGCTCGGGCGCCGGCAACACGCGCCCCGTGGTGTCCTGAACTCGAGCCAGCTCCCGCGCGAGTCCGGCCACGCTCGGCGATGCGAACAGGGTGGTGAGTGGCAGCGCGGCGCCGAAGGACTGCCTGATTCGGGCCATCAGCCGCGTGGCACTGAGCGAATGTCCCCCCAGGCTGAAGAAGTCATCGTCTCGGGCGACCGACGTGACACCGAGCACCTGGCAGAACACCTGCGCCAGCAGCTCTTCCACCGGGCCCCGCGGAGGCTCACCGCCAGGCGCTGACTCCACCGCGTGCGAGGGCAGCGCCGCCAGGGCTCCACGGTCCACCTTGCCACTGGGGGTGGTGGGGAGTGCCTCCACCGCGAGGATGGCGGAGGGCACCATGTGCGCTGGCAGCAGTTGCTTCAGGTGCGCCCGAAGGGACGCCAGTTCCTGCGTGGAGGCGTGAACGGACTGGGGCACCACGTAGGCGACCAGTCGCGAGTCCCCCGGAGCGTCCTCCCGCACCAGGGCCACCGCGGCGCGCACGCCGGGGGCTGCGAGGAGTGCTGTTTCCACCTCCGCCAGCTCGATGCGGAAGCCCCGTACCTTCACCTGCGTGTCGATGCGGCCCAGGTACTCCAGCGTTCCAGTGGCCAGCCACCGGACCTGGTCCCCCGTGCGGTAGAGCCGCTCGCCGAGCGTGGTGTCGAAGGGGTTGGGAATGAAGCGCTCGGCGGTGAGCGCCGGCTGGCCCAGGTAGCCACGCGCCAGGCTCGCTCCCGCGATGTACAGCTCGCCCGGAAGGCCCAGCGGCACGGGCTCCAGGTGCACATCGAGGACGTACATGCGCACGTTGGCGAACGGGCGTCCGATGGAGGGGCGCCCGGCGCCGATGGGATGCGCGGTGACGTCCACCGTGCACTCGGTGGGGCCGTACACGTTGAAGCAGGTGAGGCCCGGATGGCGGACGAGCCGCTCCCACAGCACCTCGTCCACGGCTTCTCCGCCCACGAGCACGCGCAGCGGGTGACGCCCACCCAGGCCCTCGTCCAGCAACAGCCGCAGGTGCGAGGGGACGCAATCGAAGACGTCGACACGCTGTTCCTCCAACCATGCGCACAGCTTCGAAACGTCGTCCCGGATGCCTTGCGGGACGACGCAGAGCGTGTGCCCGTCCGCCAGTTGCACCAGTTGCTGAACCGAGGCGTCGAACGAAATCGATGCGTTGAGGCTGACGCGCAGCGGGCCTGTCGTACCGGCGTAGGCGGACTCCGCCAGCGCTGACCGCAGGTTCATCATCGAGCCGTGCTGCACCATGATGCCCTTGGGCTGGCCGGTGCTTCCAGAGGTGTAGATGACGTAGGCCAGTTGCTCCGGCGCGGTGACGCGAGGCGGGTGGGTGTCACTCCGTGCTGGCAGGTCCGCCACGGCGTCCACGCACAGGGTGGGGACGCCGAATGGCTCGACGGACGCGAGCAGCGACGATTGCGTCAGCGCAAGCTGGACCCCACTGTCCTGGAGCACGCGCGCGATTCGTTCGCGCGGATAGGCAGCGTCCACGGGAACGTAGGCCCCTCCTGCTTTCAGGATGCCGAGCACGCCCGTGGCCAGGTCCACCCCGCGCTCCAGGATGAGCGCCACGCGGACTTCGGGGGCGACGCCGCGGGCTCGCAGGGCCCAGGCCACCTGGTTCGCCCGGCGATTGAGCGCGTCATAGGTGAGCGCCTGCCGGCCATCGACGACGGCCAGCGCGTCCGGTGTCCGGGCGGCCCACGTCTCGAAGCGCTCGTGCAAAGCGCCTTCCCAGGCGAACCCCCGCTGCGTGTCGTTCCAGGCGCGCAGCAACAACTCTCGCTCGCTGTCGAGCGCCATGCGCAGGGTGTCCAGCCGAGAGGACGGCGACTGGAGCGCATGTTCGAGCAGGCGCGAGAAATGGCGCTGCAGGCGCTCGACGGTGTCGGCCTCGAACAGGTCGGTGCTGTAGCTGGCGGCGAGTGAAACCCCCTCTGGCGACTCGGTCAGCACGACCGACAGGTCGAACTGGCTCGTGGACAGCTCAGGCCACAGGGCGCGTCCGTGGAGTCCAGGCAGTGCTTCCGCCAGGGCGTGTCCGGCGCGAATCAACCCGAACATCACCTGGAAGAGCGGGGAGTGACGCGGACTGCGCTGTACCTCCAGGGCTTGCACCACTCGCTCGAAAGGAGCGTCCTGGTGGGCGATGCTTTCGAGCACGGTGGTCCGGACCCGCGCGAGCAGGGACGCGAAGCTGTCCTCCGGCTGAGCGTGCGTGCGCAGCACCACCGTGTTGACGAAGAGGCCGACGACGTCCTCGGTGGCCGGGTGGGTACGCCCCGCCATCGGGGTGCCCACACAGACTTCGGGCTGGCCCGAGTAACGGTGGAGCAGCGCCGCGAAGGCCGCGTAGAGCACCATGAACGGTGTCACGCCTTGCTGGCGGCAGAAGTCGTGGAGGGCCGCCGACAGCGCGGGTGGCAGGGGCCGCTGCGCGGTCACTCGTCCCTGGCTCGACAGCACGGAGGGGCGAGGCTTGTCCGTGGGAAGCGACAGCAGCCGTGGCGCATCCGCGAGCTGGCGGGTCCAGTAGGAAAGCTGCGCGTCTTCGTGCGCGCGCACGGCCTCGGTTCGTTGCCAGACGGCGACATCCGCCCAGTCCAACGTCACGGGCGGCAGCGCGGGAGACGCACCTTGTTGGAAGGAGCGGTAGGCCTCACCCAGCTCACGCACCAGCACGGAGAGGGCCAGCTCATCCACCAGCAGGTGGTGGAACACGAGCAGCAGCGCATGCCGCTCGGGGGAGAGCCGCCACAAGTGGAAGCGGTAGAGCGGGCCCTCCGCCATGGAGAAGACGCGCTCGGCTTCGACGTGCAGCCGTTCCTCCAAAGTATGCGGCGCGTCGGAGAGCGACTCCACGGTCAGGACGCGTGCCGGCACCTCGAGGAGGAAGGGAGCTGGGCGCCCTTCGTCAGAGGGGACGGCGAGGCGGAGCACTGAATGGCGAGAGAGAAGCCAGCGGAGAGCGGACTCAAGCGCCGAGACGTCGAGAGGGCCGTGAAGGAGAGCGGCCTCTGGGATGTGGTAGGCGGAAGAGTCGGGCTGGAGCTGCTGGATGAACCACAGGCGCTCCTGCGTGGAGGAGAGCACCAGCGCGGCCTCGGCCCTGGGAGTGGGCGCGGGCAGGAGCGACTTGCCGGTGCCGGCCAACCCTTCGACTACCTGGGCGAGAGAAGCGACGGAGGGAGCGGAGAAGAAGGAGGAGAGGGGCAGGTCGACGCGGAGAGAAGAGCGGATGCGAGCGACGAGGCGAGTGGCGCTGAGGGAGTGGCCACCGAGGGAGAAGAAGTCGTCGTGGCGCGAGAGGGAGGCGAGGCCGAGGACCTGGCAGAAGAGCTGAGCGAGGGCGACTTCGAGAGGGCCGGTGGGCGCTTCGAAGGGCGCGTCGGAGGAAGAGGCAGGGAGAGGAAGGGAGGCGAGGGCGCGACGGTCGACCTTGCCGTTGGTGGTGGTGGGAAGTGCGGGGAGGGCGAGGAGGGGAGAGGGGAGG
>NZ_JABXEP010000275.1:0-5603 GCF_013372605.1 Myxococcus sp. AM009 | reverse complement strand
GGCGAGGGGATGGGTGTTCCGCCTGGGATGCTCGCGCGGCCCTCGGGGGCGCCGGTGCCTCCGGGGACGATGGGGGCTCGGCCTCCGTCGTCTCCTGGGCTTCAGTCGGTGGCGGGACCTCCGGACAGGGTGGGCGCGCCGCCTGTGCCTGGTGCGTCGATGCCGCCGGGGATGGCCGGGGCTCGGCCGTCCTCCGCGACGGGACTGCCAGCGGTGCATGGCGCACCCGGCGCGGGCGCTGCTGGTCCGCAGATTCCTCCGGGGATGGTGGGCGCAGCGCCGTCGTCCGCGCCCGGAGGGATGTCCGCACCTCCAGGGATGATGGGACATCGTCCGCCGTCCGCGACGGGCCTGCCCGCGGTTCCTGGGCCACACGGTCCGGTGCCGCCAGGCATGGTGGGCGCTCGGCCTCCGTCCATGACGGGGGGACCGGCAGTGCCGGGGCCTCATGGGCCGGTGCCACCGGGGATGATGGGCGTACCACCTCCTGCGATGGCTGGAGCGGGTGCTCCGGTGCCTCCCGGGAGGGTGGGGGCGCAGGCTCCGGCCATGGTTGGAGCGGGTGCTCCGGTGCCTCCCGGGATGATGGGGGCGGGTGCTCCGGTGCCGCCCGGGATGGTGGGGCATCGGCCTCCGTCCGCGACGGGTCTGCCTGCGGTGCCGGGTCCCCCTGGCATGGCAGGGGGCGCTTCCGGGCCCGCTGCGCCAGCTCCTCCCGGAATGATGGGACATCGGCCTCCGTCCGCGACGGGCCTGCCCGCCGTGCCGGGGCCTCATGGACCAGTGCCACCGGGGATGATGGGGACACGGCCTCCGTCCGCGGCGGGTCTGCCCGCCGCGCCCGGGCCACACGGGCCAGTTCCTCCCGGGGTGATGGGACATCGCTCGCCGTCCATGCCGGGGCTGCCCGCGGTCCCGGGGCCTCTTGGGCCGGTGCCTCCGGGGATGGTGGGAGCACGACCCCCGTCGTCTCCGGGGCTGCCCGCGATGCCCGGACCTCATGCGGGGCCGGTGCCTCCGGGAATGATGGGAGCACGGCCTCCGCCCGCGCCCGGATTGCCAGGGCCGCATGGGCAGGTGCCTGCGGGGATGATGGGAGCACGGCCTCCTGCACCTGGCCAGCCTGGGCCTCACGGGCCGGTGCCTGCGGGGGGGATGGGAGCGCGACCGCCGTCGTCGCCGGGACTGCCTGCGGTGCCGGGGGCTCACGGGGCGATGCCACCAGGAATGGCGGGCGCTCCGCCTCTGTCCGCGCACGGGGCTCCACAGGCTCCGGTGCCTCGTGGGGCGATGCCCCCAGGAGTGATGGGCGCACAGCCTCCGCCTGCGCACGGCGTGCCCCCGGCGCCCGTGCCTCCCGGGGCGATGCCACCGGGAATGGCGGGAGCACCGCCTCCGCCTGCGCACGGGATGCCCCAAGTGCCCGTGCCTCGCGGGACGGTGCCACCCGGAATGACAGGCGTACAGCCTCCGCCTGCGCACGGCGTGCCCCCGGCGCCCGTGCCTCCCGGAGCATTGCTTTCGGAGATGAGTGTTGGGGAGCGGTCTGTCGCCGGGCCGGGGCAGCCTCATGCGCACTCGCCTCACGGACAGACGCCTCCGAGCACGCTGCCCGAACCTTCGTCCGTCGGTGGCCCGCCTGTTCCTCTTCAGGGCGCACCCACGCCGAGCATGGCGCAGGGCCCAATGAGTGGACCGCCCGTGCATGCGGCCCCGACGCCACCTTCAGGCGTGGTCGCTGCGCATCCAGCGGGCATGTCGTCGCAGCTTCCCGTGGAAATGACACCTCCCGGAGCGCTGCCGCCTCCCGCGTCATCGGGGGATGCACGGCCCGCGGAAGCGGAAATGCCAGTCCCTGGCAATGCCGCTGCGGAAGCTCCGCGGACCGACGAGCCAGCCGAGACTCCTCCAGTGGAAGCACACACTGCCTCGTCCTCGGCCGCCGCGGATGGAACGGAACGTCCGTTCCACCTTGAGCAAGCCCTGGGGGCTTCGGTGCCGAGCGGTGACGTCCCGGCGCAGGACCTTGACTCAAGCCGAATGCCGGTTCCTCCCGGAATGTCGCCTGCGGTTCATCGTGGGCACGGTGTCGCACCTGCGCCCTTCGCGTCTGAAGCGCGCGAAGACTCCACCGAACTCGGCGTGGTGCCACAACAGGGTGGCGTCCCAGCTGAGGCGGCGGTTCAAGAGCACGTGCCGTCTGCCGTCGACGCGAGTGGGGCTCCTTCGCAGGCGTTGCCCTCGGACTCTGAAGTGGTGTTGGACGTGGATGCCGTTGCCGTCACGGCTTCCGACGTGGTGCCGGCGACCCCTGTCGCGGTTGAAGGTGCGCCGTCGGTGGACGTGGAGGTGGCTCCCGAGACGCCAGCCCGGACGGATGCCACGACCGTGGTTGAGCCGGTCATTGCCACCGACGCGTCAGGTGGGCCGCAGGCGGTTGACGAAACCGCTGAGGTGACGGCAGAGGGCGTCGGTACGGCAGCGCGTGGCGTCGCGAGCGAAGCCGCTGGAGTGACGGCACCGGACGTCAGTGTGGAATCGGGTGGTGTCGCAACCGAAGCCGCCGCGGTTTCGTCGGACGCTGCGGTTGCCGCGGTCGCGGCTTCCGAGGCTCAGGCAATCGGCGCCGCTCCCATTGTGCTGGAGGCCGCGGATGTAACAGGTGCTCGGGCCGAGGAACCGGCGGCCAGTCCCATTCACGACGCACCGAATGCCGCTGTCGAGTCAGCGGTAGCAGGCGCAGTTGCCGCTGACTCGGAAGCAGCCAGTGTCGCGGGGCCGGGCGCTGAAGCCGTAGCCGCATCCGCGGTGTTGGACACGGCCAATGTCGCCACCTCGAGCGTCGACGACTCGGTGGCGGGTGCAGCTTCCTCCGCGCAGGAAGTTGCCGGTGATGCGAATGCGCTCGCGGCCGCATCGACGGCCGATGGCGTTTCGGCACAGCCGGACGACTCCGTTGGTCCAGGTGCGAACGTCGAGGCCTCGGCCACAAGCTTCGTGACTGCCCAGCCGAATGACTCTGGCGTGGCAAGTGAGAGCGTTGAGACGCCTGCTGCGACCACCGCGGACACTTCGACCTCGGATGCACGTGCTGACGCTCCTGCCGCGCCGGATGTCGCCGATGGTTCGAGTGACACGCGTTCGGTTGACACCGAGCCCCATGCTGCCGGTGTGAGCGATGCGGCACCCGAAGCGTCCGCCGATGGCGAGTCGTCGCCGGCACTGGCTCCTCAGGGGACCGTGGAAACGGCAGTTGTGGCACTCGAGGGTGCGCACGTCCCGTCGTCCACGAATGAAGGTGTCGCCGTTGCTGAACCGGCGGATGCATCGACTCCAGGGCTGGACGCTGGGACCTCACAGCACGCGGACACCTCTCCAGTTGAATCGCCGGACGCAGTCGCTGTGAGCGCGGTGGTATCGACGTCGTCCGGTGATGTCGCTCCGGGCGGCAGCCTCACGGATGCAGGCTCCAGCGAAGTCGTGCCGACGGCTTCGGAGGAGGTGGCAACGCCGGATGGCACGGAGGCCTCTGCTACGGTGGAACCCGGGACCGAGCAACCTCCCAGTGCGGAAGCGCTGCCGGAGGCCTCGCAGGCCGATTCCGGTCCAGTCCTCGTGGCCGATGCCGTTGAGCACTCCACGGCTCAAGCCGTCGCCACGAACTCCCAAGCCACCGCGACACCGAGCGATGCGTCGTCTCACGGAGTCGCGGAGTTGGCTGCGGCAACCGAACCAACACTGTCCATCGAGTCCGCTCCCGCCGCCGTTCCATCCACGGGCGAGCGGGCCGCGCTGCCCTTCGGTGAGGTGACGCAGCCCTTCGGCCTCAAGCTGGACCTGGCGGCCAGCGCCAGCGACTCCGATCCGATGGCGGCGGAGGCTGCGCCAGGCACGCACGAGGAGCCGCCAACACAGGACAGCCTGGCGCCGCGCAAGGCACGAGGCTTCGTCGTCGCGGAGCATGGTGACCTGCTCACCACACCCGTTGCCCCGGCGGGCGGCGTCGACGCCACGGCGCCCACCGCGAGTGACGGCGCTCCCGCGTCCTTCGCCGAGACACCCGAACTCGCGACCCCGCCCGTCACCCCCACGCCTCGGGCGCCGATTGAACTGGACGACCTGTCCGGCGCGTCCGACGAGCCGATGCAGCTCGCTTCGACGTGGGAGTTCGTGGGCTGGCAGGGCGGCGATGACGCGGGTCCCATTGGCCACGTTCCGGAGACGACCTGGGCGGACCGCGTGGTGGACCTCGACGGCCCGACCGCGGCCCCCGCTGCGACCGAAGTGCCCCTGGCCTCGGCGTGGGACTTCATCCAGCAGCCATGGCAGCCCACGACGGCGGAGCCTTCGGAGGTCATCGCCACGCTCCTGGCCGCGGCGGCCAGCGCGTCCACGGAGGTGCCCGAGGGTGGCCCTGCCGTGACGGCGGAGCACGTGCTGTCGGCGCTCGACGTCGTGAACACCCAGGGCACGCTCGGCAGGGTGGTGCTGGCGTACTGCGCGGGCCGCTACCAGCGCGCCTTCCTCCTGGGTGAGAGCCTCGGCCTCGCGCGGGTGGGGCATGCCTGGGGCCCGGGCAGTGACAGCGCTGCGGTCGCCGGCCTCAAGGTCGACCTCGAAGCGCCGTCCCTGCTGCACACCGCGATGACGTCCCCGAGCGCCAGCGTCTTCGACGCACCGGCATGTCCCCAGGACGAAGCCATCTTCGCCGCGCTGGGTGGGGAGGGCCCCTCGCACCTGGCCGTCATCGCCATCCGGAACCGGGGCCATGCGGTGGCCTTCATCGTCGCGGACCATGGCGCGGAGCCCATCTCCGCGCCCGCGCTCGATGAACTCACGCGCATCGCGCAGAAGGCCTCCGAGGCCTTCTCCCGTCTCCCCACCCGGAGCGCCTGAGCGCGAGCCGGAGGAGGGGCGACGCAAAAAGGGCTCCGGAGCCAGGTGCTCCGGAGCCCTCTTCACTTCACGAACGGCGCGGCGCGCTCAGCTACAGCCGCTGGTCGCACCGCAGTTGCCGCATTTGTAGCAGGCGCCGCTGCGCACCATGATGGCGCCGCAGGTGTGGCACGGCGGAGCATCCGCCTGATTCAGCCACGTGGACCCCTTTGAGGAACTGGAGCCGGACCGCTGCCCCGAAGCCGTCTGAGCGGGCAGGGCCTCCCGCTTCGGCTGCACGTCCACCCGGCCCAGCACCGCGTTCTCTTCCTCGCTCGGCAGGAACTTCAGCTCCAGCCAGCGGAAGATGTAGTCGGTGATGGACTTGGCGATGGGGATGGCCGGGTTGCCGGTGAAGCCGCTGGGCTCGAAGCGGGTGTGGCTGAGCTTGTCGACCAGCACCTTCAGCGGCACGCCGTACTGGAGCGCCAGCGACACGCTGGTGGCGAAGCTGTCCATCAGCCCGCTCACCACCGAGCCTTCCTTCGCCATGACGATGAACAGCTCACCCGGCAGGCCGTCCTCGTACATGCCCACCGTCAGGTAGCCCTCGTGGCCGCCGATGGAGAACTTGTGCGTGATGGAGCGGCGCTCGTCCGGCAGCCGCCGGCGGACCGCGCGGGGCTCCGGCTGGACGAGCGCCGCTCCATCACGCACAAGTTCTCCAT
>NZ_JABXEP010000274.1:0-5872 GCF_013372605.1 Myxococcus sp. AM009 | reverse complement strand
GCCCTTCGGTAGCCGCCACGCGCGGCCCAACCTCCGTCTCCGAGCCCACGACGGATGCACCGCTCCTGGCGGAGCCCGGTGGACGGGGCAGCCTCAAATCACAGTCAAATGTAACTCAAAATGTCACACACTCTCTTTGCGCATGAGAATGTAACTCACAATGTCACACGCAATCCCGACATAACAAGATCTCTTTGAAAAACATAGATACGCAAACATGAAGCAAATGAACACGGACTGTTGAAACAGAGACTTCAACATGTATCATCCGTATCAACCGTGAAGCCTCCGAGACGAGAGTTCGAGTGCAGCACCACGGTCGTCCATGAAGATCCACTTGTCAGGGATCACCGTGTCCACGGCGTTCGAATCATGCCAGGCGTCGTCTTCCTCGACCTGGCGCTCCGCGCTCTGAAGGCGCAGGGATTTGATACGACCGCGCTGGAGCTGCGAAACATCCTGTTCATCGAGCCTGTCGCCACCTCGGAACGGGCCGGCAGGAGGATTCGCCTGTGTTTCACGCCCCAGGAGACCGGGACGACGCGCTGGCAGGTGGTGGCGACCAGTTGGCCCGTGTCCGCCACAGGTGAGTCCCTGGGAGCGCCGACCGAGAACTTCCGCTGCGAGGTCCACGGCGCCGACGCGCCCCTCGAAGGGCGGCTCGACATCGCCCACCTGCGGCGCCACGCCGAGCGGATCTCGGACGTGGATGACGCCTATGCGTATGCGCGCGGCGCGGCCATCGAACACCTCGATTTCATGAAGGGGCAGGGCCAGCTCTACTTCCATGAGCGCGAGGTGCTGGGGGCGCTGCACCTGAGTGACGCCGCGCTCGAGCACCTGGAGGACTTCCACCTCCACCCCGTCTTCCTGGACAGCGCCACCCTGCTGCCCTTCCTCTACATGCAGCAGCGGCCAGAGCTGGCGCTCCAGCCCTTCATTCCCATCCACATCGAGTCGTTCCGCGCGGGCCACTCGCCGGGTGAGCGCGTGTTCGTTCACGTGCGCCAGGACAGCACCGGGCTGGTGGCGGACGACCTCTTCCACAGTGACCTCGACTTCTACGCGCCCGATGGCCAGCGCATCGCGGCCATGCGCAAGCTGTCCACCAAGCGCATCCGCTCCGAAGGCCTGATTTCGCGGCTGCAGGCGCCCCAGCGCGGCGAGCCCGCGCGGGCCGCCGCGGAGCAACCCGCCGCTCCCGCGCCCTCCGTGCTCGACTACCTGCGCGGCCTGCTCGCCACGGAGTTGCAGGTCGCCGCCGACGCGCTCGACGACTCGGAGAACTTCTATTCGCAGGGGTTGGATTCGGCGCACCTGCTGCGGCTCGTGCGGCGGCTCGAGCAGGACCTCGACGTCAAGCTCTACCCCACGCTGCTGTTCGAGCACAGCACCCCGCGGGAGCTGGCGGACTACCTCGAAAAGCACCACGGAGCGCAGACGTCGAGGCTGCTCGCGTCGCCCGCGACGAAGGGGGCCTCGCCGCCTCCGGCCGTAGCCGCGGCGCCCTCCCCTGCCCCCTCCGCTCGCGTCTCCCAGGACGAGCCCATCGCCATCATCGGGCTGTCGGGCCGTTACCCCCGGGCCGAGGACCTGGAGGCGTTCTGGGAGAACCTCCGCGCCGGGAAGGACTGCATCACCGAGGTTCCTCCGGAGCGCTGGGAGCACGCACCCTGGTTCGACCCGTCCGCCAGCCGTCCGGGAACCACGCAGAGCCGGTGGGGGGGCTTCCTTCAAGGCATTGACCGGTTCGATGCCCGGCTCTTCAACCTGTCGCCGCGGGAAGCGGAGCTCATGGACCCGCAGGAGCGGCTGTTCCTGGAGACGTCCTGGCAGGCGCTCGAAGACGCGGGCTACGCGGGACGCGCCCTGCGCGGCCGCAAGGTGGGCGTGTTCGTGGGCGTGATGTGGGGGCAGTACGCGCTGCTCGGCCTGGAGGAAACCCTCCAGGGCAACCCGCTCTCGCCGTCCTCGTTCGCCGCCTCCATCGCCAACCGGGTCTCCTTCTTCTTTGACTTCCGTGGACCCAGCCTGGCCCTGGACACGATGTGCTCTTCCTCGCTGACGGCGCTGCATCTGGCCTGCGAGAGCCTGCGGCGAGAGGAGTGCGAACAGGCGCTGGTTGGCGGCGTCAACCTCATGCTGCACCCCAGCAAGTACGTGCTCCTGAGCGAGCTCCGGATGCTTGCCCAGGATGGGCGGTGCCGCGCGTTTGGCGAGGGGGGCAGCGGCTACGTCCCAGGCGAGGGCGTAGGCGCCGTCCTGCTCAAGCCCCTGTCCCGGGCGGAGACGGACGGGGATTACATCCACGGCGTCATCCGCGCGACCGTGGTCAATCACGGAGGCCGCGCCAACGGCTACACAGTGCCCGACCCCGACGCGCAGGCCACGCTCATCACCGAGGCGCTGGAGCGCTCGGGCGTGGAGCCACAGACGCTCGGGTACATCGAGGCCCATGGGACGGGGACGAGCCTGGGCGACCCCATCGAGATTTCCGGCCTGGGCAAGGCCTTCCAGCGGAGGACGGCGCCGGGCTGGCGCTGCGCCATCGGCTCGGTGAAGTCGAACGTCGGGCACCTGGAGGCCGCCGCGGGCATGGCCGGGCTGACCAAGGTCCTGCTCCAGATGCGGCACCAGCAACTGGCCCCTTCGCTCCACGCGCAGCGGCTCAATGCGTTCATCGACTTCCAGGCCACGCCCTTCCGCGTGCAGCAGGAGCTGAGCGACTGGCCCGCCCCCACGGGCGTCGAGGGACACCGCCTCCCCAGGCGAGCGGGGCTGAGCTCCTTTGGCGCGGGCGGCGCCAACGCCCACGTCATTGTCGAGGAGCACCTGCCGCCGAAGTCTCCGCCCGCGGCGCATGAGCGCCCCCGGCTCGTGGTGCTGTCGGCGCGCGCGGAGGAGCAGCTCCGTCCGTACGCGGAGCGAATCCTCCGCTTCCTCGACCGGCAAGCCGCGCCGGAGGCGACGGGGCCCGCGGTGAGCCTCGCGCGGCTCGCCTACTCGCTCCAGACGCGCAACGAGGCCATGGCGGCGCGGCTGGCCCTGGTCGCCACCAGCCAGGACGACCTGCGTGAGCAGCTGCGACGCTTCCTGGACGGACAGGCCCATCCCGACACCTGCTTCCAGGGACGGCTCCGGGCCGAACAGTCCCGGGTGAAGGTGTCGCCCCAGGGTGAGGATGTCCCGGCGCTCAGGGCGCTGGCGGCCCGCTGGGTGGAGGGCGCGGACATCGACTGGGCGGAGCTCTACCCCCAGGGCGTACCGGGGCGGTTCCCGCTGCCGACCTATCCCTTCGCCCACCGCTCGTACTGGCTGCCCAGGACGACGCCCGCGGCCACGACGCAGCCGCCGACGCGCCTGCATCCCTTGCTGGGACACAACACCTCCACGCTGGAGGCCGTGCGCTTCACCACGACCTTCCCTTCGACAACGCCGCTCCTCGCGGACCACCGCGTGGGTGGGCGCGAAGTCCTCCCTGGCGTCGCGTGCCTGGAGATGGCGCTGGGCGCGGCGCGGCTGGCCGGCGCCGGGCCTGTCAGCGCCCTGCGCGACATCACCTGGGCCAGTCCCGTGATGCTCGCCCCTGGGGCCGCTGCGCTCGAGGTCTCCCTCACGCTCCAGCAGGACGGCGCCCCCCTGGGCTTTCGCCTCGTCGGCGCGGACGGCACGCTCCACGCGCAGGGACGGCTGCAGCGCCAGGAAGCCACGCCGAAGCCTCCCCTCCGACAGGAGCCCGAGGCCCTCCGGGCGCGCTGCCCGCGGGTGCTGTCCTCGCGGGACTGCTACGCGCTCCTGAGCGCACGCGGGCTCGAGTACGGCGAGAGCCTGCGCCCGCTTCAGCAGCTCCACGTGGGCCAGGACGAGGCGCTGGCCACGCTGCGGCAGCCTGGCGCCGCGGCCCCGTCACCCGACGTCGTGCTCCCACCGGTCCTCCTCGACGGCGCGCTCCAGGCCGTGGTGGGCCTTTTGTCAAACGGAGAGCAAGAGGGGGGCGCTGCGTCCTGGCTGCCCTTCTCCCTGGGCGCGGTCCACCTCCATCAGCCCGTGCCCCTGGAGTGCCTCGTCCATGTCACGCGCACGGGGCGGCGCAAGGACGTGGAGACCTTCGACCTCTGCCTCACCGACGTGACGGGGCAGGTGCTCGTCCGCCTGGAGGACTTCCGCGTCCGGGAGGTCCCTGGGCAGAAGCAGCAGGCCCCCACCCGCGTCCTGGGCGAGCGCTGGGTGCCCGAGCCCCTGGAAGGCGCCGCCTCCGAGCCCGGGGGGCCGCTGCTGGTCTTCGACCACGACGCTCTTTTGCGCGATGCGCTCCGGCGCCTGGTCTCCGGGCCCGTGTTCCTCGTGAAGCCGGGGTCGGGCTTCCGTGCGGCCGGCGACGGCGTCTACGAAGTCGACCCCGCGCGGGTCGAGGACGTCGAGCGCCTGCTCCAGGCCCTCCGGCAGGGAGGGGGGCTCCCCGCCCGCGCCATCCACGCCTGGGCCCGTCACCCGCCCCTGGAGCTCGCCGCACAGCACCTGGACACGGCGCTCGCGCAAGGCATCCACGCGCTGACGGCCTTCACCCAGGCGTGGCTGAAGGCACGGCCCGTGCCGTCCCTCCGGCTGCTGTGCGTCTACCAGGGACCGGCGAGCGCCGCGCCCCAGCACGCCGCGCTCTCGGGGTTCTGCAAGTCCATCAACCGGGAGCACCGCGCGCTGCGCTACCGGACCGTGGAGCTGTCCCAGGCGCCAGCCGTCTCCGCGGCCCTGCTGCTCCAGGAGTTGTCACCTCCCGAGGCGCCGGATGACGAGGTCCGCATCGGCGCGGAGGGCCGCGCGCGCCTGTGCCGGACCCGCCTGTCGCCGCTCGCCGTCCCGGACGACGCGCCGCTCTTGAGGGAGCGTGGCGTCTACCTCATCACGGGAGGCCGCGGCGGGCTGGGCCTGCTCTTCGCGCGGTGGCTGGCCCGGCGGGTCCGGGCGCGGCTCGTGCTGGCCGGGCGCGCGCCCGAGGACGACACCGTGCGCGACCAGCTCCGGGAGCTGGCCAGCCTGGGCGCCGAGGCCGTGTACCGGCAGGCGGATGTCTCGCGGGCAGACGCGGTGGAGACGCTGGTGGGCGAGGCCGTGGGCCGCTTCGGCGCCCTCCACGGCATCATCCACTCGGCGGGGGTGCTGCGCGACGCCATGGTCGCCCAGAAGCGCGGCGAGGACATCGCGTCGGTCCTCCAGCCCAAGCTCCTGGGCGCGCTCCACCTGGACGCGGCGACCCGGCACCTGCCGCTCGACTTCTTCGTCCTGTTCTCCTCCCTGGCGGGCGTCATCGGCAACGTGGGGCAGACGGACTACGCCTTCGCCAATCGCTTCCTCGACCACTTCGCCCGGGGGCGCCTGGAGCAGGTGCGGCGGGGCCAGCGCCACGGGCGCTCGTTGTCCATCACCTGGCCCCTGTGGCGCGAGGGCGGCATGCACGTGGACGCCCAGATTGAGGCGCACCTGCTGCACACGCTGGGCATGAAGCCACTGAGCACCCGCGAGGGGCTCGACTTCTTCGTGCGGGCGCTGCACGCCACCGAGCCGGTGATGGCCATCGTCGAAGGCGACGTCGAGCACATCGACCGCGCCTTCGATGTGAGGACGGCGCCCGTCACGCCGGACGTCACGAACGACCTCCTCGCGACCATCGCCGAGGTCCTCGAGGTGCGGCGGGAAGACGTGGACCTCGACGCGAGCCTCGAGGACCATGGCTTCGACGCGACCTCCCTGGCCGAGCTCGCCGCCCGGCTGGCGCCGCGGCTGACGCGCGCCCCGAGCCCGCGCGAGCTCGTTGAGCACGCCTCCGTGCGCGCGCTCTGTCAGTCCCTGGCCCCAGCGGTCCCCTGCACGGCGC
>NZ_JABXEP010000273.1:0-5933 GCF_013372605.1 Myxococcus sp. AM009 | reverse complement strand
CCCCCGCCCTGGGCATCCCCACCGCCGCGCCCGCTCCGGCGGCGGCCCCCGCGGCGGCGCCTACCGCGCCGGCTCCCGCGGCCCCTGTCACCGCGGCGACGGGCGGCCTCAAGCCCGCGCCCACCACGGGCGGGCGCAAGCCGCGCATCCTCATCGTGGATGACAGCGAGATGACGGCCCGCATCATCGAAGCGGACCTGGTGGCCAAGGGCTTCGAGGTCCACGTCGCCGACACCGCCGACAAGGCCACGAAGATCATCCTCAAGAAGCAGACGCGCCCGGACCTGGTGCTGCTGGACGTGCGCATGCCCAACGTGAACGGCGAGCAGTTCTGCCGCTTCATCAAGAGCAACAGCCTCTTCAAGGGCATCAAGGTGCTGCTGTGTTCGGGGGAGAACGTCGAGGAGCTGCAGCGCATCTGCCGCGAGGCGGGCGCTGACGGCTACATCCCCAAGGACGCGGTGATGGGCAACCTGGTGGCCAAGGAGCTGATGCCCACCGGCAACGAGTAGTCCCCGGGGGGCTCCCGTCGGCGGAGGAAGGAACGCCCTCCTCCGCCAGGAGGCGCTACCGGCGCCCGGCCGCGTTCTCGCGCTCTTCCAGCCCGCGCGCGAAGTTGCCCACGATGAGCCCCGGACGCGCCGCCTTCAGCCGCTGAAGCAGCGTGCGGATGCCCACCGGCTCGCCCCCGGCGCCGCGCTCACGCGCAACGTCCAGGTACTGCAGCGGGTCGATGCACAGCGAGCGCGTCTGCACCTGGTCCACGCGGTACTTCTTCACCAGCCGCTCCAAGGCCCGCACCTCGCCCTCGCGGTCGGTGACGCCGGGGAACAGCAGCAGGTTCAGCGCCAGGTACGCGCCGCGCTCACGCGCCAGGGCGATGGAGGCCTCCACGTCCTCCCAGCCGTACTTCACCGGCTTGTAGTAGGCCTCGTAGAGCTCCTTCACCGCCGAGTTGAGCGACACGCGGACGGCGTCCAGCCCCGCGTCGAAGAGGGCCTCCAGGCCGCGCGTGAGGCTGGCGTTGGTGTTGATGTTGATGGAGCCCGCCTGCGTGCGCGCCCGCATGTAGCGGATGGCCTCGGCGATCTGCTTCCAGCGCGTGAGCGGCTCGCCCTCGCAGCCCTGGCCGAAGCTCACCATGGTGCGGCCCGGCGCGTGCTCCAGGTGGAAGAGGCCAATCTGGCCCATCTCCTCTCCCGTGGGGCCGTCATCCATGCGCTCGTGCGACGCCGGGGGGCCGTCCTCGGGCTGGTCGGAGATGCAGCCGACGCAGCGCGCGTTGCACATGACGGACGCGGGGATGGCGGCCTCGTCACGCACGTAGAAGGTGTTCTGCGACGTGAAGCACCGGTAGAGCATCGCGCACGTCTTGAGCTGCTTCAGCACCCGGTTGTCCGGGAAGCGCGCCAGGTGCTTCGCCACCAGGTCCTTCATGTCCGGCGTGGAGAACCGCTCCGGGTCCCAGTGGGAGCGACGGTCGGTATGGATGGCCCACGCCACCGGTCCCTCTCCCACCCAGGCGGCGGCGGTGTACGCCCACTGCGGCAGCACGGGGCCACTGCCCTTCACCTCGCCAGGGAGGAACGTCCGCGTGTAGCCCGGGGGCAGCAGCGCGCCCACCGCGTTGGGGACAAACGACTTGCCCCCCATCTTCATCTCCCGGACGAGCTCCAGCTCCCCCGTCTCCGGATGCAGCCCCACCGGGAGGCGGCCCGGCAGGTGGACGAGCCGCCCGGCGGAGGGCAGCGCGATGGGCTTGTCCTGCGGAGGAACGAGCTCTTCGCCGCTGCGCAGCGTGGCGAGCAGGTACGGATGTTCCATCACCCGTCCCTTGGGGTCCGCGAATAGGAGCTTCGGGGCAGACGTCATGTCCCGGGTAACTAACACGAGCGGCCCGCGCTTCATCACGCATCGCATCCAACGCCTCGCGTCATGTCTTCAGGGGTGTTTGCCGCGAATGGCGCCCAAGCGGGGCTGTCCGCCCGCGCCTTGATTCCCCCTTGGCCCCTCGTTAGGGTCCGCGCGCTTTTTACGTCCCCCTCTCGGAGGCAGTCGTGATCGTCGGAGTTCCCAAGGAGATCAAAACCCGCGAGTACCGCGTCGGAATGGTGCCGGCTGGCGTGAGCGCCTTCATCGCCGCGGGTCACACGGTCCTGATCGAGACGAACGCCGGCGTTGGCTCCGGCATCCCCGATTCGGAGTTCCAGCGCGTCGGCGCGCAGATCGTCACCACCGCGGACGAGCTCTGGAAGCGCTCGGAGATGATCATCAAGGTCAAGGAGCCCATCGCGCCCGAGTACGCGCGCATCCAGCCCGGCCAGATCATCTATACGTACTTCCACCTGGCCGGCGTGGATCCGGAGCTGACCAAGACGCTGCTCCAGAAGAAGGCCTCGGCCGTGGCCTACGAAACGCTGCAGCCGGATGATGGCAGCCTGCCGCTGCTCAAGCCCATGAGCGAGGTGGCCGGGAAGATGGCCATCCAGGTGGGCGCCCGGTGCCTGGAGAAGGCCCACGGCGGCAAGGGCATCCTCCTGGGCGGCGTGCCCGGCGTGCGCCGCGGCCGCGTCACCGTCATTGGCGGCGGCGTGGTGGGCCTGTGTGCCGCCAAGGTGGCGGTGGGCATGGGCGCCGAGGTCACCATCCTCGACGTCAACATGGAGCGCCTCACCTACCTGGATGACGTGTTCCTCGGCCGCGTCGGCGTGCTGGCCTCCGACACGGAGAGCATCGCCCGCTCCGTGCGCGAGGCGGACCTCGTCGTGGGCGCGGTGCTCATCCCCGGCGGCAAGGCCCCGAAGCTCGTCTCCGAGGCCCTCATCGCGGAGATGACCCCGGGCGCCGTGGTGGTCGACGTGGCGGTGGACCAGGGCGGCTGCATCGAGACGTGCAAGCCCACCACCCACGACAACCCCACCTTCGAGGTCCACGGCGTCGTCCACTACTGCGTCGCCAACATGCCCGGCGCCGTGCCGCAGACGTCCACCTACGCCCTCACCAACGTCACCCGCCCCTACTCGCGCAGGATCGCCGACCTGGGTCTGGTGGAGGCCGCCAGGTCCGACCGCGCCCTCGCGCGTGCGCTGAACACCTACAACGGCCACGTCACCTACGAGGCCGTCGCGAAGGACATGGGCTACGCCTACATGCCCATCGCGGACGCGCTCGCCGGCAAGTAAGCCCGGCAAGCAGGCAGACGACGCAGTCGCTGGCGGGGAGGTTCGGATGACGACATCCGGCCTCCCCGTCCGTTATCTCTGCTGGGGAATAAGTTTCCCCGGCCGGCGTCGTGTATTCCCGAAGCGGGCGTCCGGGCGGGTGTCGTGGGATGCCGTTGTTGCCCTGGTTGTTCCCGTGCATACATTTGGCGGGTAAGCGACAACTCATTCCCCTTTTGTTTCGGGCCCTTGGAAGGCGGGACATGTTGGACTTCAGGCAACCCAACCGGACGAAGCAGGAATTCGAAGAGCTGGCGCTCGCCCACCTGGATCCGCTCTATTCGGCGGCCCTGCGCCTGACGAAGAACGAGCGCGACGCCGAAGACCTGGTGCAGGACACCTGCATGCGGGCGTACCGCTTCTTCGACAAGTTCGAGCGCGGGACGAACATCAAGGCCTGGCTCTTCAAGATTCTCACCAACACCTTCATCAACCGCTACCGGCGGAAGGTGAAGGAGCGCACGGTGGTCGAAGGCGTGGAGCGCGAGGCCGTCCACGAGCGCTTCGTGAGCCGGGACGCGACGGACTTCGCGGCCAACCCGGAGCAGTACTTCTTCGACCGACTCCTGTCGGACGACGTGCTGCGAGCCATCGACTCGCTGCCCATCGACTTCCGGCTGGTGGTCATCCTCGCGGACCTGCAGGAGTTCTCCTATAAGGAAATCGCGGAGATTCTCGAGTGCCCCGTGGGCACGGTGATGAGCCGCCTGTTCCGCGGACGCAAGCTCCTGCAGAAGAACCTGCGTGAGTACGCCGAGGGCCAGGGCGTGTTCCGGCACGACGGTGAGCCGGTGAATGCCCCCGCGGACCTGGAAGAGTATCGCCACAGGAAGAAGACAGGCTAGAAAGCCGTTCCTAGCGCGCCCCATGAACTGCCAGGACCTCGAACGGCTGCTCTATCCGTACCTCGACGGCGAATTCCAGCCCGAGGAACGAGTGGACCTCGAAACCCACCTCTCCGGGTGCGCGGATTGTCGGCGCCGCGCGGAGGAAGAGAAGCAGATGCAGCAGGCGCTGCGGCGAGCCGCGCGCCACTCCGTTTCGGGCATGCGGGCCCCCGCATCGCTCCGGGCCGGCATCCAGGTGGGCCTCAAGCAGCAGCAGCGCCGCGTCCAGTTAGGCGTCTGGCTGCGCGCCGGGGCCATGGCGCTGGTGGTGGTGACGGTGGGCGGCGGCTGGGCCGCGTTCCACGCCGAGCAGCGCCTGAGCGCGGCCAGGACGGAGGCGGTGCAGCGCCACAGCAAGAGCAAGACGCTCCCCTTCGAGATTGCCTCCAACGCGCCGGAGCAGGTGGAGGAGTGGTTCAAGGACAAGGTGGATCCGCGCATCACCGTCCCGCAGCTCCCCAAGGCGAAGCCGCTGGGGGGGCGCATCTCCATCCTCAACGGCCGCGAAGTCGCGTACATCAGCTACGAGACGCTCCCGGACAATGAAGGTGAGCCGAGCCGCCGCCTGGGCGTCTTCGTGCTCCCGGGCGACAACGAGGTCGTCATCCCGAAGTTCCAGGCCCTGCAAGCCGTGGAAGTGGACTCCGCGCAGGGCTTCAACGTCGTCACCTGGCGCGACGACGAAATCGTCTACGAGATGGTGACGGACATGGACGAAAGCGACATCCGCCAGATGCTCGCCGAGCGCGACAGCGGTGAGAAGCTCGCGCGCAAGTCCGTGCCGGAGGCCGACGAGCCGCTGTATTCGCTCCCGCCCGCGTCTCGCGCGCCGCACTCCTGGCCTCCCATCTCCGTGGAGCCGGTGACGTACCCGACGTACCCTCAGTGACGGAAACGTCGGCTGTGTGACGGCGCCTGCCCGCTCCCCGGGCGGCCGGAATTCCGCCCGGTCCGAACATTGACGCTCCCGCGCATGGCCGATAGCCTCGACGCACATCATCACCTTGCGCGTCGCGGCCGGTAGGGCGTTTGCGCGCGCCGCACACCAGGACGGGCCGTCCCTCCATGTCGAAGAAAATCCTGATCGTCGAAAGCGACACCGCGCTCTCCGCCTCCCTGCGTTCGGCCCTGGAGGGCCGGGGCTTCACGGTCGAAGAGACGACCGACGGCAAGGGCAGCGTGGAGCAGATCCGCAGGGAACGGCCGGACCTCGTGGTGCTCGCGGTGGACCTGTCCGCGGGGCAGAACGGCTACCTCATCTGCGGCAAGCTGAAGAAGGACGATGACCTCAAGAACGTCCCCATCGTCATCATCGGCAACCCGGACGGCTTCGCGCAGCACCGCAAGCTGAAGGCCCACGCCGACGAGTACGTCGCCAAGCCGGTGGACGCGGATCAACTGGTGGAGCGCGCGGGGGCGCTGATCGGCTTCCCCGAGCTGCCCGCCACCGAGGACCTCGTCGACGAGAGCCTCACGCTGGACGCGCTCGGCGACGAGCCGATGACGGCGGACTTCGGCGAGGAGATCTCCGTGGAGACCGCGGAGGAGCCTGCCGTCACGGGCGAGGAGCTGGACCTGGACGCCGCCTTCGGCGACCTGTCCGCGCCCGAGGAGACGCCGTCCTTCGAGGAAGAAGTCGTCGTCGCGCCGCCCGAGGCGGTGGTGGAAGGCGTGGAGGAGGACTTCTCCACGCTCGACTCGCTGGGCACCGACCTGGATGATCCGCTGGAAGGGCTGGATGACTCCGACGAGAAGACGGTGATTGGCTTCATCGCCCCCGCTCCCGTGGCCGCGCCTCCTCCCGAGCCGCCCCGCGCCGTCGCGC
>NZ_JABXEP010000272.1:0-5939 GCF_013372605.1 Myxococcus sp. AM009 | reverse complement strand
GCGGGGCGGATGCGGCGCGCAGGGCCTCGGCCACCGCGTCCGGCAAGCGGCCTGGCCCGGTGACGGTGGCCACGCGCGTGGCGGCCTCCTCGGGCGTCAGCGTGCGCAGCGGGTCGGAGGTGGCCAGCGATTCGTGCAGGTGCTGCAGGGCGCGCAGCTCCGGGACGCGGGTGATGACGTCCGCGAAGCTGAAGGCGCGCAGCCGGTCGAAGGACAGCTCGACGGTGCGCGTGTCACCTGCTCCCAGCCGGTCGGCCACGGTGACGCGGAGCCCGCTGGCGGCGCGCGTGAGCTCATCGCCGAAGGTGTTCACCGTGAGCGGGAAGCGCCGGCCCGAGGGGGACGGGGAGAAGGCACCCACCACCAGCCAGCGCACGCGCGCGCTCTCGGCACTGCTTCCGTTCTGGCTCATGTCCCGCATCCCCTCCACGACGAGAAGGCCGCTACGTTAGCGCGCCAGGGTGGGAGCGCGGACTGGTGACTGCGACCACCGCCCCTCTGACGGCAGTCACCAGGAGGCAGGCGCCCACGGGGCGCGGGCACGCCGGGGGCATACGTAAAATCAATGGCTTGGCGGACGGATGGGGACGCCCGGTGGTTGGCACACCTGCTGCTACTGGTGCGTGGGTCGCCTACAGAAGCCCTCCCACCTCTCCCAGAAGGAACTTCCCCATGCGCCTCTCTCCGCTCAGCGGCTCCGCCTCTTCCGCCGTCCGCTCCCCGGCCCAGGATGTCTCCGGCTCCCTGCCTTCCGCGTCGCTGTCGGGGGCCTCGGCCCAGAAGCCGGCGCTGGGGCGGCTTGGGATGCAGCAGGATGGCTTCGACATGGGCGGCGGCAAGGCCCAGTCCCTGGGCAAGCTGCTGGAGGGGGCCATGGCCATCATCAGCACGCTCACCCAGCTCCAGCAGGCCATGCAGGGCGGCGCGGCCGGTGGCGCGCAGGGCGCCGCGTGCGGCCAGGGCGGCGCGGGCGCGAAGGGCGCGTCGGGGGCTTCCCCGTCGCAGTGCTTCTCGGACAGCTCGTTCTCTCCCGCGTCGGCCTGCGGCAACCGTCCTCCCGTGGAGCTGAACCCCGGCGCGCAGGGCCCGTCTCCGTTCATGAGTGATCCGGTGGATGGCCTCACGTCGGCGCCGCCGGCGGGTGGCTCCGCGCCCGCGCCGGTGGGTGGGCCGGCGCCTGCGGGTGGCTCCGCGCCCGCGCCTGCGGGTGGCTCCGCGCCGGTGGGCGGAAACGGTGCGGCGCCCGCGATGAGCAGCACCGGAGCGACGCCTTCGGCACCGTCAGTGGGCGCGAGCAAGGGCGCCGGCGGCGCGAGCCTGGGGGGTAACCTGCCTCCCGCGCTGGAGAAGCTGCGCCCGGCGCTCGAGTCCGCGGCGGCCAAGACGGGCGTGCCGGTGGAGATGCTGGCCGCGCAGGTGTGGGCCGAGTCCCGCGGTGACGTGGCCGCCACGTCCACCAACGGTGGCAACGGCCTGACGGACACCGGGCTGATGCAGGTGAACCCCAACACCTACAAGGAGCTGCAGAGCAAGCACCCCGAGCTGCAGGGCAAGAGCCTCTCCGACCCGGAGACGAACATCCTCGCGGGCGCCTGCTACATGAAGGACATGAAGGAGCAGTTCGGGAGCTGGGACCTGGCCCTGCGCGCGTACAACTCCGGTCCGAACGGCGTGGACAAGAGCAACCCCCACGCGATTCCCGCGGGCACGGGTGACGCCAAGTACGTGCAGAAGGTGAATCAGTTCGCCAGCACCCTGGCGTCGGGCCAGGGCGCGCTGCCGGCGTAGCGGACGCTGGCAGCGGAGGACGACGGCGAGAAGCTCAGGAGGACTCGCGGCCGAAGCTGCCGCGAGCCCGGGAGCCGCCGCCGTCGGTGTTGCCCAGCGCGTCGGTGTGGAGGGCGCTCTTCTCCACCAGCGTGCCCTCGTCCATGGCGGTCTGCGGATCGCCGACGATGAGCATGCCGCCACCCTGGTGCAGCTCCCACGCGGAGCCCACGGAGTCGGCGATCTGCTGGCCGGACACGGTGTACTTGGAGCCCGTGTTCGTGTCCTTCACCTGGTAGTTGCCCTTGTCGTCCATGCCGTCGACGACGACCCAGTGCGAGCCACCGGCGACCTTGGAGTCCACGCCCGTGGCGAGCCGGTTGGTGTCCAACTGGACGACGGCCTTCTGTCCGCGGGCCAGCGCCTCGTTCACCGACGGCATGTCGAAGTTCGAGGTGCCCTTCTTCACCTCCAGGCCCTCGTGCGCGAACATCTTCGCCAGCTCCTCCGGGGTCGTCCCGTCCCCATCGGTGAAGCGCGACTCCAGCGAGTCCATCTTCTGCGCCGCCGCCACGGCGTCCTTGCCCGCCGTGGGCGACAGCAGGGTGGCCACCGCGGCGCCGCAGTTGGCGTCCTTGGTCTGCTTGACGACCTCCGAGGACGCGTCCGCGGCCTCGAAGCTGTCGGTGAAGTACTGGGCCACCACGTCGGGGACGGGCGGCGGCTGGGGGGCCTGGGCCGGCTCGGACGCGGCGGGCTGCTGCACGCTCTGCTGCGGCCGGGCCTCCGAGAGCCTCGCGATGGTCTGGAAGAGGTTCACTCGCATGGGCGGTCTTCCCTGGGGGCTGGGCGGAGCCCACATGGCTCCAATCCGAGGTTATCTCCAAAGTCTGGAGAAAGTTGTTTCCGCGCCGCTCAGAGGCCGCTGCTCGGTTCAATACCGTGCTTTTTCAGGAGCTTGCGGAGGTAGACGCGGTCGATGTCGGCCTCGCGGGAGGCGCGGGAGATGTTGCCCTCGCAGCGCTCCAGGAGGTTGCGGAGGTAGTCGCGCTCGAAGCCCTCCACGAGCCGCTCCTTGGCCTCCTTGAAGGGCAGGTCCAGGTCGGCCGCGCCGGGGCCTCGCTCGGGGTCGGCGGACTCCAGGTCCGGGAGGGCCTCTTCGCCCAGGTTCACCACCTGCTCCACCACGTTGCGCAGCTCGCGCACGTTGCCGGGCCAGGGGTACTGGGTGAGCAGCGCGCGCGTCTGGTCCGACAGG
The DNA here is from genome assembly GCF_013372605.1 of Myxococcus sp. AM009. Classification (NCBI taxonomy): domain Bacteria; kingdom Pseudomonadati; phylum Myxococcota; class Myxococcia; order Myxococcales; family Myxococcaceae; genus Myxococcus; species Myxococcus sp. AM009. The sequence goes on along the minus strand of NZ_JABXEP010000272.1, from coordinate 2,914 downwards.
GCGCTGGGCGGGCGGCCCGTCTGCTCGAGCATGGTGTCGATGAGCAGGGGGATGTCCTCGGGGCGCTCGCGCAGGGAGGGCATCGTCACGCGGAGCACGGCGAGCCGGTGGAAGAGGTCGCGGCGGAACTTCCCCTGCCGCACGGCGTCCTCCAGGTCCCGGTGGGTGGCCGTCACGATGCGCATGTTGACGGTGACGTAGTCGTTGGCGCCCACGCGCTTCACCTGGCGGCGCTCCAGCACGCGCAGCAGGCGGGGCTGGAGCTCCAGCGGCAGCTCGCCGACCTCGTCCAGGAAGACGGTGCCGTTGTGGGCGCGCTCGAAGGCGCCGGCCCGGTCGCTCTGGGCGTTGGTGAAGGCGCCCTTCACGTGGCCGAACAGCTCGGACTCGATGAGCGAGGGCGCCACGCCCGCCAGGTCCACGATGACGAAGGGCCCGCTGGCGCGGCGGCTGGCCTGGTGGATGGCCTCAGCGCACAGGTCCTTGCCGGTGCCCGTCTCGCCCTGGATGAGGACGTCCGCGCCGCCCGGGGACATGCGCTCCAGCAGGGTGAACACCTCGCGCATCCGGCGGCTGTTGCCCACCAGCGCGCCGAAGCGGTCGCGGTTGGAGAGCAGCAGCGTGCGCTTCGCCGTCTCCTCCGGCACCAGCTTCAGCTCGGTGGTGCCCAGGGTGATGACGGTGCCCGGGTGCAGCTCCAGCTCGGTGAAGCGGCGGCCGTCGCACGAGGAGCCGTTGCGCGAGCCCAGGTCGGTGGCCACCACGTGCTCGTCGTGGACCGTCAGCTTGAGGTGCTCGCGGGAAATCGTCTTGTCGGTGAGGACGATGTCGCACGTGGGGGCCTTGCCCAGCACGTACTCGGGCTTGGTGAGCGCGTGGCTCTGGCCGGACTCGGGGCCGGACAGCACCATCAACTTCAGCCGGACCCGGCCTTGCCGCGCGCGGCTCAGCGTCAGCGTCGGGTCCAGCGCGGGTTCCTCTTCGTTCGACGGGGCCACGGGAGGGGGACGCTAACACGGCCGGGGCGGCCCGCCACCCGTTGGGTCCGTGACGGCCTCACCGCCGGGGCTTGCGACCCGCGGGCCGGGGGGCCGGCTCGGGCGGCAGCGTCGACAGCCAGGCGTCCACGTCCGCCACCCGCGCCTCCAGGCCGGCCTCGGTGAAGCGCGCACGGGCCTGGGCCGCCTCCCCGCGGGCCGCCGGGGGCTGCTGCGTCTGCCACAGGGCGCGCGCCAGGGCGAAGCCGGACTCGGCCAGCACGTCGGGCGGGGCCGACGCGAAGGAGACGGCCTGCCGCAGCGGCGCCACCGACTCGGTCGCCTTGCCCAGCTCCAGCAGGGCCTGGCCCACGCCGTCATAGGAGTACTGGAGCCGCTCGTCGTCCGCGGGCAGCGCCGCGCGCTTGATGAAGAGCGCCTCTTCGTAGGCCTTCAGCGCCTCGTCGTAGCGCTTCAGCGCGTGCAGACACATGCCCACCTCGTCCAGGGCCTCCGCGTACAGGACGCTCGTCTCGCCCCGCGTGGCCTTGCGGACCTGGGCCGCCGCCTGGGCGTGCTTCAGGGCCTTGGCGTCCTGCTTCAGCTCGCGCAGCGTCAAGGACAGCATGCCGTGGCGCTGGGCCATGTCCGGGTGCCAGGGGCCCACCGCGGCCTCCGTCAGCACCAGCGCCTCCTCCAGCAGCTCCGCCGCCTTCTCGGGCTGCCCCAGGTCCAGCATCACGCCGCCCAGCAGGAAGGTGGTCCTCGCGCGCTTGGGGTGGCCCAGGGGCAGGGCGCGGGCCTGGAGCGCCTTGGCCTGCTCCAGCAGCGCGCGCGCGTCCTCGAAGCGCTCCTGCGACACCGCGAGGTTGGCCTGGTTCATCCGCACGTCGGCCTCCAGCACGGGCTCGCCGCCCAGGCGCTGGAGGGTGGCGTGGGCCAGCTCGCCCCAGTCCGAGGCCTGGGTGAAGTGCCGCTGTCCGTCCTCCACGTAGAGCAGCTTGTTGAGGATGGCGACCTTCAGCCGGTCCGCCCGTCCCGCCTCGGCGTCGCGCGCGGCGTGGAAGAGCTGCTTCGAGGCCTCGGGGGACTGGCCGGTCTGCTCCTGGAGCCAGCCCAGGTGGAAGCGCAGCTCGGCCGTGAGCGGCAGGTGGCCGGTGGCCAGCACCGGCGCCTCCAGCGCGCGCGCCACCTCCAGGGCTACCGGGTAGCGGCCCGCGTCCACCAGCGCCTTCACGTTCGCGACCTGTCCCTCCAGCTTCTCGATGTCGGCGCGCTTGCCCGCGTCCGAGGGCAGCCGCTGCTGTTCGGCCAGGGACTCCTCGTCCTCGCACTCGTGCAGCGAGGGCAGGGCGTGCACCGCGTCCACCGACTTCTCCACCAGCGCCGCGTCCGCGGTGGACAGGAGCGCCACCGTGGCGCGCACGTCCTTGTGCCGCCGCGCCAGGCACACCGTCCGCCGCGTCAGCAGCTCTTCTGTCTGTACGCCGTGGACGTGGGTGGCCTCGCAGGCCTCGGTGCTCTGCTGCTTCCACGCGCTCGCGTAGCCGTCCAGCACCTGGGAGACCTTGCCCGCCAGCTCCTGCGCGAAGGGCTTGCCGGTGGCGAGGAAGGCCGCCTCCACCTGCTGCTTCGCCGCCGGGCTCCAGACGTCATCCATGCGCGCGCCCGCGGCGGCGCAGACCTGCGACTGCTGGTAGAGGACGCCGCCCACCAGGGCCACGCCGGCGGCCACGGTGCTGGCGCCCGCCACCCAGCGTCGGCGCTTCGTGAGGCGGTGCTCCTGCGACAGGGCGCCCAGCAGCTCCGTCATGGACGCGAAGCGCGTGGCCGGGTCCAGCGACAGGCCTCGCATCATCGCCTGCTTCACCCAGGCGGGGACCTTCACGTCGCGCGGCGGCTCCTGGATGAGGACGGGCGGCGGCGGGGGCTTGGGG
>NZ_JABXEP010000271.1:0-6226 GCF_013372605.1 Myxococcus sp. AM009 | reverse complement strand
GGTAGTGAGGAGGCCCCCCGGGAGCCCCCCCGTGAGGTGGCCGAAGCGGCCCGAGTTCCCCGGGCTCGCAGGGCCCCCGAGGAGCCCGTGGGAGGCTGACGGGAGCGTGTGCCCTGGCGAGGTGTGGCTGGAGAGGGGCAGGTCCTCCAGGTGCGGGGCGGCCTGGAGGACGGAGGAGATGCGCGCCCGTTCGCGCAGACCGAGCTGCCGCACGTCTCCAGGCGGCAAGGTGGCCGCGGCAGCGCCCCTGACACTCACCGCCAGCAGCAGCGACGCCCGCGGCCCTCCGGGGTCAGGGGCTGCCGCAGCCCCCCACTCGCGCCAGCATGGCCGCCGCCGCGCCCGCGACGAGGAGCGCCGTGAGCACGGCACGCCGGCGCCAGGGTGGGGCCGCGGGCGCGGACTGCTCCAGCCGCCTGCGCAGCTGCTCCAGGGTGCGCGGCTGCACCTCGCGCCGGAAGTGCTCGGTGGAGGTGTGCGTCTCCTCCAGGCGGCGGGCACAGCCCGGACACTGCTCCAGGTGCGCCCGGGCGGCCTTCTCCTCCGCGTCAGGGAGTCCTCCGAGCAACAGCGCGTCCAGGGTGAGTCCCGACAGGTGGGAGTGCTCGGGCAGGCTCATCGATGCGTCCTTTCATCCCGCAGCCGGGTGGCGGCCTCGGCCAGCGTGGCCAGCCGGTAGACGACAGTGCGGCGGGAGACGCCGAGCACCTGGGCGACCTGCACCTGGTTCAGGCCTTCCATGTGGTGCAGCCACGCCACCACCCGCACCGACTCCGGCACGCGCTCCATCAAACGTATCAGGAAGTCGCGACTGCCAAAGGTCTCCTCGGCGTGCGCTCCAGGCGAGTCCGGCAGCTCCCCGACTGGCTCGGCCTTCTGCTTGCCATTGCGCAGCTCGTTGAGACAGTAGTGCGTCGCGATTCGGTATATCCAGGGGAGCGCCTCGCTCGAGCTCTTCACCTTGTCCAGGTGCGTGTAGGCCCGGATGAAGGTCTCCTGCGAGGCATCCTCGGCGGCCGCGTCGTCCGCCAGGATCTTGCGGCACTTCGCGTAGATGAGCGGGCCGTAGGCCTGGTACAGCTCCATCCACCGTTTGTTGGACATGGCGCACCTCTATAGCCCTCGCGCGGTGCTGCTTCATGAGAGTTGCGCTGAAAAAGTCTTGCTCACTTTGGCTCGCTGCCGTGTTTCCCAGGACGGAAGGGCGAGGCGCCCGCCTGACCCAGACAAATCCCCGGACACCCCAAGGAGCAAGAGCATGATTCATCTGAAGATGAGGAGCCTGACGTGGGTGACAGTGACAATGGTCCTGGCCGCGTGCGGAGGCATGGACGTACAGGAGGCGCAGGAGGTGCAGGATGAAGGGCTGCCCACCGAGGCGGGACTCCCCGTCGACGGAGAGCAGCAGGAGGTGTACTTCACCGTGGATGAGACGGGACAGGTGCGTCAGGACGTCACGGGCGCCTGCCCTCATTGCGAGTCGCGGGGCGCCTTTGATGTCATCCACACTTCCCAGCTCTACGCCACCGGCTGGGCATGTACGCCGTACTATCCGGGCAAGATCTACAACATCTCCATCCAGCGCTACGCGGGCTACTACCAGGGCTGGATTCCGGTGGGCACGGGCGCGGCCAACCGTCCTCGCGACCCCGCTGTCGGGCAACTGTGTGGTGGCAATCCCAACCACGGCTTCCACATCCCACTCGGCTCCGGTGGCCCTGGCGCGTACCGGATGGTGGCGACTGCCTTTGAGCAGAATCCGATGTATCTCTATCCGACGTATCAGTACTGAAGCCCTCCGGCGGCCAGGGCCTCGATAGGCCCCGCCCGCCCGGCAAGCGCGGGCGGAGGGGCTCATGGACGGTCGGCCCGCGTGTCCATGCGGGCGCCTCGCCAGCGCTCCAGCGCGGCCTGTCCGGCCCTGTCCGGATGGGCCGCGCGGGCGTAGTCCTCCCGCGCATCCGCCAGCAGCCGGGCTACGCGATCCGGCTCCTGCCTGGCCGCCTGAAGTCCACGGGCGAGCAGGAGGCGCCGCGCGGCTTGGAGATTCGGGTCCACGCCCGAGCGCTCCGCGAGCCGCAGCGCCTGCTCCAGCAGGGGCAGGGCCTGGGAGGCGAGGCCCAGCGCCAGCAGGGCCTCGCCCTGCACCCGCAGCGCGTCGGACGCCTGCGGAGACAGCGCGCCCTGGGACTCCACCAACAGGGGGTGGCTTTGCCGGGCCTCTTCCAGCGCCTCGGCGGGCCTGCCCAGCCGCAGCAGGGTGGCCGCGCGAAACCCGTGTGCCCGCGCCGTCAAGGGGCCGCCGCCGCCCTCCGCCCGGGTGGCGACCTCCAGCGCGCGCTCGCGGGCACGCAGCGCCTCGGCGTGGCGGCCCCAGGCATCGTGGCAGTCCGCCAGGGCCTCCCAGCGCAGGCTCAATGAGCCGTCTTCCGGACTGCTCAAGGCCTCGAACCGGGTGAGGGCACGCGTCAGGATGGGAAGCGCCTCGGCGTGGCGGCCCAGCATCACCAGGGCCCTGGCCTGGTTGAACTGCGCGTGAGGATGGCGGTCGCTCTGCCGCGCCCCCAGCCGCTCGACCAGCCCCAGGGCCTGTTCGGCCCGGGCGAGCGCCTCCTCGTAGCGGCCCTCGGCGAGCAGCAGGCTGGAGCTGACCAGGTGGAGGGTGACCTGGGACAGGGACTCCGGAGGATAGGCGTCGGGAAAGGCGGTGGTGGCCTGCTCGAGCACGCGGCGCGCGTCCACGAGCCGGCCCCCCTCCCTGTACTGGTCCGTCAGGTTCAGCAAGGCCACGAGCGACGTGGGGTGCCGGGGGCCCAGCAGCCGCTCCAGGGTGGTCGCCACGCGCTCCAGGTGGTGCGTCCCCTCCACCCCGCGGCCCGCCTTCGCCAGCGCCAGCGCCAGGTTGCCTTCGGCGAGCGCCAGGCGGTAGTCGCGGGGGCCGTAGGCCCGCTCCAGCAGCAGCGCGGTGCGCCGCAGCGACTCGAGCGCGAGCGCGCTCTGGCCCAGCCTTATCTGCCCGGAGCTCCGGGTGGCCTCGAGCAGCGCCTCGAGTTGCAGCGGGGCGGTGAGTCTTGGGAGGAGCGCCGCGGCCTGGGCGTGCCACCACTGCGCCTGCTCCGTGAGGCCAGAGGTGAACAGGGACTGGGCGAAGTAGAGGCTGGCTTCCACGGCCAGACGGTCATGGCGGTGGGCCAGCGCGGTGTGCGCCGCCTCGGTGAAGAGGGGCCGGGCTTCGGGGGGCCGCAGGCTGGACGTGGCGCGGGCCAGGACGAGCAGGGCCTCCGCGAGCGTGGGGGCATGGCCCAGGGCGCGCGCCCGGGCCACGGCGGCCTGGCCCTCCTCGGTGGCCTGCTCGTAGCGGCCGCCCAGCCGCAGGGCGCTCACCCGGTCCAGTTCCTCGCGCAGGGCCGTGACGGCGGGCCGGAGCGACTCGGGCGCCGGCGTCACCTCGGCCAGCAGTCCCTCCACGTCCGCGCAGTCGGAGAGCGCCGGCAAGCCCGCGGCGGCCTGGACGGCGCGCTGGGCGGTGGCCTCGTCCGCCTGGGACAGCACCGCGCCCAGGGCGGCGAGCTGCTGCTTGCGCCGGTCCAGGCAGGCCATCCGCAAGGTGAGCACCTGCTCGGATTGTTCGCCGCGCAGGCGCGTGGCCTCGCAGGCCTGGCGGTGCTGCGCCGCCCACTCGTGGGCATAGGCGTCCAGCACCTGCCGCGTGCCTTCGAAGACGTCGCGGACGTAGGGCTTGCCGGTGGCGGCGAAGGCCCGCTGGACGCGCGCGCGGGCGGAGTCATCCCACACCCCCGCCAGGTGGGTGGGCGCGCCCTGGCAGAGCTGGGCGCGCTCGGTGGCGCGCAGGCGCCAGAGGGCCGTAGCCGAGGTGCCGGCGCCCAGCACGGCCGCAGCGCAGGCGCCCACGGCCAGCCAGCGCAGGCGTGCTTTCGCCGGGCTGCGGGTGAGGGCCTGCAGCAGCGCCTCCAGGGTGGAGGGACGCAGGCGCGGGTCCGGCTGCAGGCCCTGTCTCAGCGCGCGCACCACCCAGGCGGGCACCTCGGAGCGGCTGGGGGGCGGCAGCGGGTGGCTCCCGGCCATGGCCTGGAGTCGCTCCGCGGGGGTGTCGCCCGCGAAGGGGTATTGCTGGAAGAGGGCTTCGTAGAGGGCGACGCAGAAGGCGAACACATCACTGCGCGCGTCGGCGGGCTGGCCCAGGAGCAGCTCGGGGGCCAGGTAGCGCGGCGTGCCGGGCACGTCTCCCGGCTCGGTGAGGGGCGACTTCCAGGCGGCGCGCTGTCCGTCCGCAGGGAGCCCGGCTGGCAAAGTGCTCGCGCTGGACTCATCCCGCACCACGCCGAAGTCGGTGACGCGCACGCGCCCGTCGCGGCCCACCAGCACGTTCTCCGGCTTGAAGTCCCGGTGGACGAGCCGGGCGGCGTGCGCGGCGGCCAGCCCGCGGCCCGCGGACAGGAAGGCCTCCAGCACCTCGCGCCACGAGCGCTGCCGCTCCCGGCACCACTGGCGCAGCGTCTGGCCCTCCACGCACTCCATGGCGATGAAGATGCGGCCATCCTCCAGTGTCCCGGCGTCGTAGACGGCCACCACATGGGGGTGGGACAACCGCGCCATCGCCCGGGCCTCTCGCAGCAGGCGCGTCTGGGCCGTCGTGTGCGCCCCCTGTCCGGCGTGCAGCAGCTTGAGGGCCACGCGCCGGTCCAGCCTCGCGTCATAGGCGGCGAGCACCACGCCCATGCCGCCCTCGCTGAGCGGCCGCAGCACGGTGTACCGCTCGGCGACGAGCGTGCCCGGAGCGAGGCGCGAGGGCAGCGGCTCCAGCGACGACTCGGCCGGCCGAGGCGTGGCGGGAGGAGTCAGGACGTCGATGTCGTCTTCGGACCGGGGCGGCTGGACTGGCGTGCTCATCCGTTCCTGGCTCCCCGTCCCCCAGGGCCGAGTTGCGATGCAGGCCCTCCGGTGGCGCAAAGCGTATCAGTCCTCCGCGAGTGCCGGGTGGCGCAGGCCATGAGGTTGCATCCCCGGTGCGCGGGGGGAGCCGCACCGGGGAGGCGTCTTCTGCGGTGCTTCACCCGAAAGACCCGGCTGACGGTGAAAGTGCGCAAGCGCCTGAGAGGGATGGGGCGCTTTTGAGGAGGCGGGAGGGCGGAGCGCACCGAGGCGGCTCCCTCGCGCAGCGCATCTGCGCTGCACGATCAGGCCGGCCGAGGCCGACGCAGTCCTCGCGCCAGGAGGATGGCGAGCGTGAGCGCGGTGAGGGGCAGCACGAACCACCCCATGACGCGCGTGAAGCCGTGCAGGGCGTCGTGCTGCTGGGCGTCCAGGACAAGGTAGGCGGTATAGGCCACGTAGTAGGCGAAGAAGACGCCGCCCTCCCACCGGCTGATGACGTGGCCGGTGCGGAAGATGGGAAGGCACGCGACGGCCACTGCCAGCATCACCGGCAGGTCGAAGCTCACCACCGCGTCCGCCGCGGCCACCCCGCCGGGCGCCACGGTGGCGCAGAAGCCCAGCACCGCCAGGACGTTGAAGATGTTGCTGCCCACCACGTTGCCCACGGCGATGTCCCGCTCCCCCCGCATGGCGGCGAGGAGGGAGGTGGCCACCTCCGGCAGGGACGTGCCGCCGGCGATGAGCGTCAAGCCGATGACCAGCTCGCTCACCCCCAGCACCCGGGCGAACGCCACCGCGCCGGCCACCAGCCACCGCGAGCCCAGCACCAGCAACGCCAGGCCCACCGCGACGAAGAGCACGTCCCGCCACACGGGCCCGCGGGGGGCCGCTGCAGCCGCGCCCGGCGCCTGGCGCCGCTCACGCCGGCTGGCCACCACCGTCCACGCCGTGTAGCCCACGCCCCCGGCCACCAGCACCGCGCCGTCCAGGCGCGACACCCGGCCATCCAGGCACATCAGCAACAGCGCCCCGGACACGCCCACCATCAGGGGCACCTCGCGCCACACCAACTGCCGCACCACCACCAGCGGCGTCACCAGCGCGGACACCCCGAGGATGAGCAGCACGTTGCAGATGTTGCTGCCCACCACGTTGCCCAGCGCCAGGTCCGGCTGCCCGCGCAGGCTCGCGGAGAGGGTCACCGCCAGCTCCGGCGCGCTGGTGCCGAGCGCCACCACCGTCAGCCCCACCACCAGCGGGGAGATGCCCAGCGCCAGGGCCAGGCCCGACGCGCCCCTCACCAGCAGCTCGGCGCCGCCCACCAGCAACC
>NZ_JABXEP010000270.1:0-6272 GCF_013372605.1 Myxococcus sp. AM009 | reverse complement strand
CCCCCCCTCCCAGCGTTCCGCACACCTGGAAACCCAACGTCCGACACTTCCCCGCCATTCGCGCACACTCGGAAGTCGGGGGCCCATGCCACCATGCGCGGTGGCAGCCGCCGTGCTCCCTCTTTCCTTCGAGGCCCTCGATGACGCCCGCATCCCACGCCCCCGCCGTGTCCCCCTTCCGCTGGCAGGCCCTGCTGGGCGCGCTGGCCGCGCTGGCCCTGGGCTTCGTCGCTCCCCCAGCCCAGGCCGGCGAGGAAATCCGGGTCCAGAAGGCGGTCAGCACCGTGAGCAGCCGCTATGGCCAGAGCTGGCAGGACGTCTCCATCACCCTGCTGGTGCAGAACCTCGCGTACCACAAGGAGGTCTCCGTCAGCATGAAGCAGCCGGACGGCACCTGGGCGGACCTGGCCGCCTCCTACGTGGGGCCCGCGGGCAGCGGCGCCTCCGGGCGTGAAATCTGGAAGGTGACGCGCATGTACGCCAGCTGGGGCGTGGACCCACAGCCCTCACGCGACCTGGAGTTCGTGGCCAAATACACCGTGGCGGGCCAGACGTACTGGGACACCCATCAATGGAACCACCACCACGTGGGCCGCGGTGACGGGCCCTACCAGCCCTACGCCCCGGTGCTGGTGGCCGCCAGCTTCTGGCGGGACAATGGCGACCTGGACGTCAGCATCGACGTGAAGAACCTGGACTACGCCAAGAACGTGACGGTGGTGTACTCCACGGACGGCTGGGCCACCGCGCACGAGGCGCCCGCGGCCTACGTCTCCGGCTACACCTTCGGGTACGCCTACATCTCCAGCCCCAACGTGCAGGGCGTGGAGCGCTGGCAGGCCCACATCCCCGCCCTCCCCGGCAACGTGGTGCTCTTCGCCGTGCGCTACGAGGTCGGTGGCCAGACGTACTGGGACAACAACTTCGGCGTGGACCACCAGCACACCCGGCCCTGAGCAGGCGGGCGGACGCTCTGGACTCGACAAGCGGCTTTCCATGGTTAAGGGAGAGCGACGCTGGCGCCCCACCGGGCGCCCCGGAGGCCCCTGTCACCATGACCGTCGAAAACGCCCCTCAGCGGGAGACCCACGCCTTCCAGGCGGAAATCAACCAGCTCCTCAGCCTGGTCATCAATTCGCTCTACAGCCACAAGGAGATTTTTCTCCGTGAGCTGGTGTCCAACGCGTCCGACGCGCTCGACAAGCTCCGGTTCCGCGCGATTACGGAGCCGGAGCTGCTGGCGGACGAGCCGTCCCTGGAGCTGCGCCTCATCCCCGACGAGGCGAAGGGCACCCTCACCATCGAGGACACCGGCATCGGCATGTCCCATGACGAGCTGGTGAAGAACCTGGGCACCATCGCCCACTCTGGCTCGCGTGAGTTCATCGAGGCGCTGGCGCAGAAGGGACAGAAGGACATGCAGCTCATCGGCCAGTTCGGCGTGGGCTTCTACAGCGCCTACCTGGTCGCGGACCGGGTGGAGGTGGTCAGCCGCGCCGCCGGTCAGGGCCAGTCCGCCTGGCGGTGGACGTCGGAGGCCAAGGGCTCCTTCACGGTGGAGCCCGCCGAGCGCGCCTCGCGTGGCACCTCCATCACCCTGCACCTGAAGGAGGACCAGAAGGAGTTCCTGGGTGAGTGGCGGCTGCGCTCGCTGATTACGCAGTACTCCGACTACGTGGGCCACCCCATCAAGCTCCAGGTGAGCAAGACGACGGGGACGGGCGACGAGGCGAAGACTGAGACGTCGCTGGAGGTCGTGAACAAGGCCAGCGCCCTGTGGCAGCGCTCCAAGTCCGAAATCACCGACGAGCAGTACCAGGAGTTCTACAAGCACCTGACGCACGACTGGGAGGCACCGCTGGCGTGGACGCACTTCAAGGCGGACGGCAACACCCAGTTCACCGGCCTGCTCTTCGTGCCCAAGCAGCCTCCGTTCGACTTGGACGCGCAGCAGCAGCGCGGGGTGCGGCTGTTCGTCAAGCGCGTGTTCATCATGGACCGCTGCGAGGAGCTGGTGCCGCAGTGGCTGCGCTTCGTGCGCGGCGTCATCGACTCGGATGACCTGCCGCTGAACGTGTCGCGCGAGCTGCTCCAGGACTCGCAGGTGGTGCGCGCCATCCGCAAGCACGTGGTGAAGAAGTCGGTGGACCTGCTGGAGAAGCTGGCCAAGGACAAGCCGGACGACTACCTCACCTTCTGGAAGGCCTTCGGCACGGTGCTGAAGGAGGGCCTGGCCACGGAGGCCGAGCAGAAGGACAAGCTGGGCGGCCTGCTGCGCTACGAGAGCTCGCGCGATGAGGGCCTGACGTCCCTGGCGGACTACGTGGGCCGCATGAAGGAAGGCCAGGAGGCCATCTATTACGTCTACGGCGAGTCCCGGAAGGCGGTGGCGGACAGCCCCCACCTGGAGGCGCTGAAGCAGCGCGGCTTCGAGGTCCTCTACATGACGGACCCGGTGGACGAGTGGGCCGCGCAGGGCCTGCGCGAGTTCCAGGGCAAGCCGCTGGTGTCCGCGCTCCAGGCGGACCTGAAGCTCCAGTCCACGGACGAGCAGAAGAAGGCGCAGGAGCAGCACGCCGAAGGCCTGAAGACGCTCACGGAGAAGATGAAGGACGTGCTCCAGGAGTCCGTGCGCGAGGTGCGCGTGTCGGACCGCCTGACGGACTCGCCCGTGTGCCTCGTGGTGCCGGAGGGCGGCTCGCCGGCCTACCTGGAGCGCCTGCTCCAGCAGCGCGGCCGGGGCATGGGCGCGCCGCGCGTGAAGCGCATCCTGGAGGTGAATCCGAAGCACCCCGTCATCGAGCACCTGAAGGCCGTGCATGACCGCGACCCGGCCGCGGCCCAGGTGGCGGAGTGGATTGAGCTGCTCCACGACCAGGCGCTGCTCACCGAGGGCAGCACCATCGCCGACCCCAACCGCTTCGCCCGCCGCATGACGGGGCTGTTGACGCAGGTGGCGGCCCTGGCGGCCGCGCCCGCCCAGGCCTCGGCGCCGCCGGCGAGCTGAGCCGCGGGCCCCGGCGCCCCCTCGTGCTTTCTTTGAGAGGGGGCGCCCCGGTCCGAGCGAGCGCCCAGTGCGGCTGGCTGCTCCGGCGGCCCTCGCACGGGGCATTCCCGACCCAGGATGGGGGGTTCGGCTTCTCCTGGGCGCGTCGGCTATTGTCGCTCGGAATATCGAGGGGAGTCCGACGACATGAAGCGAGTGGTTCTGGGGTTGTTCGCAGCGGTGGTCCTCAGTGCGTGCGCAGCGCACGAAAAGACGGGAGACCGCGCCGCGGCCGTGGGGGATTGGAAGTCCGCGTATGCGTCCTACCGGCAAGCGCTGGCCAGCGAGCCGGACAGCCCCGAAATCAAGCTCAAGTTCGACGAGGCCCGCACCAAGGCGCTCCAGGATGCGCAGCAGCGGGCGCAGACGTGCGCGCAGGTGAAGGACTGGGGCTGCGCGCTCGCCGAGTCCGACTTCGCGCTGTCGGTGGAGCCAGGCAACGCGGAGATTGCCTCGTTCCGCGCGAACGCGGCGCAGCAGGTGGCGATGGGCCAGTTGGACACGGCCGTCGAGCAGGCGCAGCAGGGGCAGTACGCGGAGGCCGCCTCGCTGATGGACCGGGCGCTGCAGCTGTCCCCGGCGCCCGAGGTGAAGACGCACGCGGAGGACGTGCGGAGCATCATCATCACCCAGGGGCGTGCCCAGGCGGACCGGCACCTGCATGAGGGCAACTTCATCGCGGCCCACGAACTGGCGCAGCTGGTGCTGCGGCTGGACGCCTCCGCGTCGGGGTGGGCGCAGAACATCGCCGCGGAGTACGAGCACTTCGTCACCGAGGAGGTCGAGCGGCTGTCGCGCGAGGGTGACGCCGCGCGGGCGCAGCACGACTGGGCGCGCGCGCAGCAGAGCTACGTCGCCGCGCTGAGCCTGCGGCAGGGGGGCCGCGCCGCGCCGCTGGAGGAGTACGTGCGCCACATGGCCATGGCCGACCAGCGCATCGCGGGCCGGGACTGGAACGGAGCGGCGGAGGCCTACCACGTGGCGCTGCGCACGGGTCAGGACGACGGCTACGCCAACCAGCAGTTGGAGCGGGTGCAGCTGCGGCCCTACCGCATCGTCCTGCGCTCGGTGCTGGTGACGCCGGGCCGGCCGGATGGCCGGGCGTGGGTGGGCGCGTCGAACGACATCTTCACGCGGCTGGCCAACCGGTTGACCCAGATGGCGCGGCAGAGTGGGATGTCGGGGCTGGTGAAGGACCTGGCCATGAGCATCCCGCATGAGAATCGCCCGCGGCTGCGCATCGAGGTCCACCACCCGGATGGCATGCACCTGACGACGCACGGGCGTGACGGTATCTACACGGCGTATGACGCGGAGTTCGTCGCGGTCGCCAATGCCTTCGACGACCGGCGGGTCGGCTTCCAGGTGTACATGGACGGGCCGAACGGGAGCGAGCTGCTGGGCTCGGTGGACGTGCCCATGCGCGAGCTGGTGGAGCACCGCGAGGTGTCGCTGAAGGGCCGCTCGGTCATCGCGCTGACGCTGAGCACCGGCGGTGACGGCCGTCAGCCGGGCCCGTACGCCGGCATGGCGCATGTGGTGCCCGCGCCGTCGCCCGGTGCACAGCCGCCCGGTGCACGGCCGCCGCCGCCGGGCCGCGGCCGCGTCGCCTCGCCGACGCACTGACGTCCCGTGGGGCCGGGAGCACGGCCTCCGGCTCCCGACACGGTTGCACCACGCCCGGAGCACCTTTCCGGGCGTGGACAGCCCCATCAGCGTGGCAGGTGGAGCCGGAACGTGGAGCCCGCGCCGACGGCGCTCTCCACCTCGATGTCTCCCCCGTGCGCCCGGGCAATCCGGCGGGACACGGAGAGGCCCAGGCCCACGCCGGGGATGTCCTTCGCCGCGGATCCGCTGCGCTTGAAGGGCTCGAAGAGGGTGTCCAGGTCTCCAGGCGGAATCCCCACGCCTTCATCCGTCACGGATACCGACACCTCGCGCTCCGAGGACTCCAGCCGCAGCGACACCACCCCGCCCTTTGGCGAGTACTTGATGGCGTTGCTCACCAGGTTGGTGAGCACCTGCGCCAGCCGCGTCGAGTCACACCGCCAGGGCACGGGCGAGTCCGGCACGGAGTACTCCAGCCGGTGCTGCTCGCTGGACGGCCGGTGGAGCTCCACCACCTCCTCCACCAGCCCGCGCAAATCACACTCCTCCAGCCGCAGCTCCAGGTTCCCCGCCTCGATGCGCGTCCTGTCCAGCAGGTCGCCCACCATGCGCTCCAGCCGGTCCACCTGGTTGGAGATGCGCACCAGCGACTCCCGCACCTTCTCCGGCGGAGGCGCCGTCCTGGCCCGCAGCAGCATCTGCGCCGACAGCTTCAGCGCGTTGAGCGGCGTGCGCAAATCATGCGCCACGCCCGCGAGGAACTGGAGCTGCCGCGCGTCCTGACTGGCGACGGTCTCCGCCATGTCGTTGAACTCCGCGCCAATCTCCTGGAGCTCCGGCGGCCCCGCGCGCGCCACCCGGGATTCGCGCCGCCCTGACTTGAACGCGCTCAACGCGCGGCGGATGGCCACCAGCGGCCGGTAGATGCGCGTCTGCGCGATGGCGAGGAACAACACCATGCCCGCCAGCACCGACACCGCGAGCAACGTTCCTATGAAGCGCCCTGTCCTGCGCACGGCGGTCGCCTCGTCGCGAGCGGCGCGCGCCCGCGCGATGCTGGAGTCCATCACCGCCCGCGTCGCATCCACGGCCTGCGCCAGGCGGAGCCGCCGGTCCGGCTCCGGCGCATTGAGATAGGCCTCGACGCTCGCGCGGGAGGCCGCCACCAGCCCGCGCTCCGCCTCCGTCTCCGTGTACAGCTCGACATGGGCCAGCCGCTCCGGCACCTCGCGCACCAGCGCGTCCACCCCGACGGGCGGCCCGATGTCCCTGGGGCCAATACCTTCCACTTCGTGGGCGTACTGGAGCAGCAGCAGGGTGATTTCCAGCTCGGCCGCCGCGCGCACCCGCTCCGCCGCGTCGATGAGGCTGGTGGTCTGCCGCTGCAGCAGGGTGGTCATCCAGAAGAGCCCACCCGCGG
Organism: Myxococcus sp. AM009; assembly: GCF_013372605.1. NCBI lineage: Bacteria > Pseudomonadati > Myxococcota > Myxococcia > Myxococcales > Myxococcaceae > Myxococcus > Myxococcus sp. AM009. Next base: position 198 of record NZ_JABXEP010000270.1, on the reverse strand, counting down.
ACACCAGTCCCAGAACCGCAAGGAGTACCGCTCCAAGGGTGAGGAAGGTCCGCAACCGCATGACGCCCTCCAGGGGAAAGCCCCACCCTACCCGATGCGTGACGTGAACGTCACGCATCGGGTAGGGTGGGGCTTTCCCCTGGAGGGCGTCATGCGGTTGCGGACCTTCCTCACCCTTGGAGCGGTACTCCTTGCGGT